>NZ_JBEORT010000002.1:0-261994 GCF_040302425.1 Streptomyces sp. NPDC126497 | reverse complement strand
GGCCTGCTGCGGAGCCGGAGCGGCGGGAGCCGGCGCCGGGGCAGCGGGAGCCGGAGCGGCCTGGGCCGGGGCGGGCGCGGGCTGCGCCGGGGCCTCGGGGGCGGCCGGGGCGGGAGCGGCGGCCGGCGCGGCACCGGCCTCGCCGATGACGGCGAGCTTGGCGCCGACCTCGGCCGTCTCGTCCTCGCCGACCACGATCTCCAGCAGCGTGCCGGAGGCGGGGGCGGGGATCTCGGTGTCGACCTTGTCCGTCGACACCTCCAGCAGCGGCTCGTCGGCCTCGACGGTGTCACCGACCGACTTCAGCCAGCGGGTGACGGTGCCCTCGGTGACGGACTCGCCGAGCGCGGGCAGGACCACGTCCGTGCCCTGGGCGGAGCCGCCGCCGGCGGCGGCCTCGGCGGTGGGCGCCGGGGCCGGGGCGGGCTGCTCGGTGGAGGGCTGGGCCTGCGGCTCCGGGGCGGGAGCCGGCGGGGCGGCCTGCTCGGCGGCGGGGGCCTGCTCGGCGGGGGCCTGCTCGGCGGCGGGGGCGCCGCTGCCGTCGTCGATCAGCGCCAGCTCGGCGCCGACCTCGACGGTCTCGTCCTCGGCGACCTTGATGGAGGACAGCACGCCGGAGGCGGGGGCGGGGATCTCGGTGTCGACCTTGTCGGTGGAGACCTCGAGCAGCGGCTCGTCGGCCTCGACGCGCTCGCCCTCGGCCTTCAGCCAGCGGGTGACAGTGCCCTCGGTGACGCTCTCGCCGAGCGCCGGAAGGGTTACGGAAACCGCCATGGTTTCGGTTGCTCCTTTGGAAGTGCGGAAGTCTGTGTCGTCGCGCCCGGTGACGGAAGGCGTCAGTCGTGCATGTGGAGGGGCTTGCCGGCCAGGGCCAGGTGGGCCTCGCCGAGCGCCTCGTTCTGCGTCGGGTGGGCGTGGATGAGCTGGGCCACCTCGGCCGGCAGCGCCTCCCAGTTGTAGATCAGCTGGGCCTCGCCGACCTGCTCGCCCATACGGTCGCCGACCATGTGGACGCCGACCACCGCACCGTCCTTGACCTGGACGAGCTTGATCTCGCCCGCGGTCTTCAGGATCCGGCTCTTGCCGTTGCCCCCGAGGGGGAACTTGATGGAGACGACCTTGTCCGCGCCGTAGATCTCCTTGGCCTTGGCCTCGGTGACGCCGACGGAGGCGACCTCCGGGTGGCAGTACGTCACCCGCGGGACGCCGTCGTAGTCGATCGGGACGGTCTTCAGACCGGCCAGGCGCTCCGCCACCAGGATGCCCTCGGCGAAGCCGACGTGCGCGAGCTGGAGCGTCGGGACCAGGTCGCCGACGGCGGAGATGGTGGGCACGTTGGTGCGCATGTACTCGTCGACCAGGACGTAGCCGCGGTCCATGGCGACGCCCTGCTCCTCGTAGCCCAGGCCCTGCGAGACCGGGCCGCGGCCGATGGCGACGAGGAGGACCTCGGCCTCGAACTCCTTGCCGTCGGCGAGGGTGACCTTGACGCCGTCCTGGGTGTACTCGGCCTTCTGGAAGAAGGTGCCCAGGTTGAACTTGATGCCGCGCTTGCGGAAGGCGCGCTCCAGCAGCTTGGAGCTGTTCTCGTCCTCGACCGGGACGAGGTGCTTGAGGCCCTCGACGATCGTGACGTCGGCGCCGAAGGACTTCCACGCGGAGGCGAACTCGACGCCGATCACGCCGCCGCCCAGGATGATCGCGGACTTCGGCACGCGGTCCAGGACGAGGGCGTGGTCGGAGGAGATGATCCGGTCGCCGTCGATCTCCAGGCCCGGCAGCGACTTCGGCACGGAGCCGGTCGCCAGCAGGACGTGGCGGCCCTGGACGCGCTGACCGCCCACGTCGACGGAGGTGGGGGAGGACAGCCGGCCCTCACCCTCGATGTAGGTGATCTTGCGGGAGGCGACCAGACCCTGCAGGCCCTTGTACAGGCCGGCGATCACGTCGTCCTTGTACTTGTGCACACCCGCCATGTCGACGCCCTCGAGGGACGCCTTGATGCCGAACTGCTCGCTCTCGCGGGCCTGGTCGGCGATCTCGCCCGCGTGCAGCAGGGCCTTGGTGGGGATGCAGCCGTTGTGCAGGCAGGTGCCGCCGAGCTTGTTCTTCTCGATCAGGGCGACGTCCAGGCCCAGCTGTGCCCCGCGCAGGGCCGCGGCGTAGCCGCCGCTGCCACCGCCGAGGATCACTAGGTCGAAAACGGTGCTGGCGTCGTTCGCCACGTCACGTCCTCCATGCATGTGCGCCACGCCGGTCTCCAGTGACCGGTCGGCGGCTGGTGTCCGGCCGCTCTATGTTCTCGGCCCTTGGATGGGGCCCTGTCCTGCCGAGCCCCATCTTCGCACTTGCGGAACCCGAACGAGACGCCGGGCCGTGGTGTGATACACCCCACGTTCCCCGGAGGCCGACGGGAGGACGGTCCCCGGAGCACGGGGAGCCGCGCGATCGGCCACGACGCACTCGCGGCCGCACGGCTCCCCGCGCCCCCGGATGAGCAGGCGCTCCTAGCCGAGGTCCCCCGAAGCCGCCAGCTCGGCGACCCGCACCAGCGTCCGGACGGCCGAGCCCGTCCCGCCCTTGGGCGTGTAACCGAACGGCCCGCCCTCGTTGAACGCCGGCCCGGCGATGTCCAGGTGCGCCCAGGTGATCCCCTCGCCCACGAACTCGCGCAGGAACAGACCGGCGACCAGCCCGCCGCCCATCCGCTCACCCATGTTGGCGATGTCGGCGGTGGCCGAGTCCATCCCCTTGCGGAGGTGCTCCGGCAGCGGCATCGGCCACGCCGGCTCACCGACCTCCTCCGCCGCCTCGTGGACCGCGGAGCGGAACGCGTCGTCGTTCGCCATGATCCCGAACGTGCGGCTGCCCAGCGCCAGCACCATCGCGCCGGTCAGCGTCGCGACGTCCACGATGGCGTCCGGCTTCTCCTGCGAGGCCGCCCACAGCGCGTCGGCGAGGACCAGCCGGCCCTCGGCGTCGGTGTTGAGCACCTCCACCGTCTTGCCGCTGTACATGCGCAGCACGTCGCCCGGGCGCGTCGCCGAGCCGGACGGCATGTTCTCGGCCAGCGCCAGCCAGCCGGTGACGTTGACCTCCAGGCCGAGGCGCGCGGCGGCGACGACCGCGGCGAACACGGCGGCGGCACCGCTCATGTCGCACTTCATCGTCTCGTTGTGACCGGCCGGCTTCAGCGAGATGCCGCCCGAGTCGTAGGTGATGCCCTTGCCGACCAGCGCGAGGTGCTTCTTCGCCTTGGACGAGGTGTACGACAGCTTCACCAGCCGCGGGCCCGACGCCGAACCGGCGCCGACCCCGAGGATGCCGCCGTAACCGCCCTTGGTCAGGGCCTTCTCGTCGAGCACCTGCACCTTGATGCCGTGCTCCTTGGCCGCCGCCTGGGCGATGGCCGCGAACGCCTCGGGGTTGAGGTCGTTCGGCGGGGTGTTGATCAGGTCGCGGGCGCGGTTGAGCTCCTCGGCGACGGTGGTGGCCCGTTCGAGTGCGGCCTTGTACGCCTTGTCGCGGGGCTTGCCGCCGAGCAGCGCGGCCTCGGCGAGCGGCGCCTTGCCGTTCTTCCCGTCCTCGCCGTTGGCCTTGTAGGCGTCGAAGGAGTACGCGCCCAGCAGCACGCCCTCGGCGACCGCGCCGGCGTCGGCGGCGTCCGTCAGGGGCAGGGCGAAGGCGGCCTTCTTGGTGCCGGCGAGGGTACGGGCGGCCGCACCGGCCGCCTTGCGCAGCGCCTCGGTGCCGTAACCGGCGTCCTTCTCGGGCCGGGCGCCGAGGCCCACCGCCACCACGAGCGGCGCCTTGAAGCCGGCCGGCGCGGGGAGCTTCGTCACCTCGCCCTCGGCACCGGACGCGCCGAGGGTCTCCAGGACGCCGGCGAGGCCGCCGTCGTACGCCTGGTCCACGGCCTCGGCGCCCGGTGCGACGACGGGACCCCCGGGCTTCGACGCGGAGCCCTTGGCGACACCGATCACGATCGCGTCGGTCCGCAGACCGGGGATCGCGGCGGTGCTGAGAGTGAGAGCAGTCACGGTGGTGAAATCTCGCTTCCGATGTGAAGTTGCTGTGGCCGAAGGGTGTGGGTCGACCGGGCCCGGCGGCCGACCCTAGTCGCGACCTGCGGGCGCGGCACCGTCGGGGTCGTCCCCGGGCGGCGGACACTCGGCACGAGCCTACGCGTGTGCGGGCGTTCGCTCCTTCCCACGGGTGTCCGCCCCGCCGTGCCGTCGCGGCCGTGTTCCGGGACCCGCCGCCCACCCGGGGGCGGCGGCGGTTCACAGGGCGCGGACGGGACGCGCGGCGTCGGGCCCGCCGAGGCCGGGTCCCGTCACCGAGGGCACCGAGGTGCCCGCCACCCGGTCGGCGAGGGAGCGGCGGCCGGGGCCCGGCACGGGCAGCGCGTTGAACAGGAACAGGGCCACCGCGACCGCCCACACCAGCACGGACAGCGCGAACCGTCCCTCGATCAGCAGCACGCGGGCCACGGCGTGGACGGCGACGTCCGCCGCCGTGGTCACCGCCGCCCGGCGGGCCGCCGGGCCGGGCCCGCGCGGTGCGATCCGCAGCCCGGTCAGCCCCTTGCCGACGGTGCGCCCGAACAGGGCCGGGCACGCCCACTGGTGGAGGAAGGTGACGGCGACCGGCAGTCCGAAGGCCTGCTCGACGTACAGCACGGACGTGTCCCACAGGGCCAGGCCGAGGCTCCCGGAGGCGCCGGCCACGTCACCGCGCGAGGTCAGCAGGTCGAAGCCGCCGCGAGTGGCGAGTTCGGGCACGTCGGTGACGAGGGCGGACACGCGGTGGAAGGTGAGCACCGCGAGCACCGACGCCGGCGCCACCACCAGCGCGAAGTCGACGGACCAGGCCGCGGCACGACGGAAAGCCGGCATCGACGTCCCCCGTTGTTCTGGCTGTCCGGCGGCCCGGGCCGGCGGCGCGGGCCGCGGGGCCACAGGGGGACGGGGAGATCGTTCCGGTCCGGTGACACGGCGGTGGAGAACCGGTGTCACCCGATTGCCGAGTGGAAAGTGCGCCACGACGTCCTGTTCGGGGTGAAGGGGGGGAATCCTCCCGTCATGCTGCTTTCGGAACACTCCCCGGGCCCATAGGAGGACTTGGACAGTGGCGGACAAGAGCACAGTGGGCTCACTCCACGAGGAGTCCTACGAGGACGAGCTGCCGGTCAGGCGCCAGCGGCGCGGCAACCTCGTGGTGAAGTGGCTGACGACCACGGACCACAAGACGATCGGCACGCTGTACCTGACGACGTCGTTCGGGTTCTTCGTGCTGGGCGGACTCCTGGCGCTGGCGATGCGCGCCGAGCTGGCCCGGCCGGGTCTGCAGGTCCTCTCGAACGAGCAGTACAACCAGTCGTTCACGATGCACGGCGCGATCATGCTGCTGATGTTCGCGACGCCGCTGTTCGCCGGTTTCGCCAACTGGATCATGCCGCTGCAGATCGGCGCGCCCGACGTGGCGTTCCCGCGGCTGAACATGTTCGCCTACTGGCTGTACCTGTTCGGCTCGCTGATCGCGGTCTCCGGCTTCGGCACCCCCAACGGGGCGGCCGACTTCGGCTGGTTCGCCTACACCCCTCTGTCGACCTCGCACTATTCGTCGAACATCGGCGACGACCTGTGGATCATGGGTCTGGCGTTCTCCGGTTTCGGCACCATCCTGGGCGCGGTCAACTTCATCACCACGATCATCTGCATGCGCGCGCCCGGCATGACGATGTTCCGCATGCCGATCTTCACCTGGAACGTGCTGCTGACCAGTGTGCTGGTCCTGCTCGCCTTCCCGGTCCTCGCCGCCGCGCTCTTCGCCCTGGAGGCGGACCGCAAGTTCGGCGCGCACATCTTCGACGCGGCCAACGGCGGACCGCTGTTGTGGCAGCACCTGTTCTGGTTCTTCGGCCATCCCGAGGTGTACATCATCGCGCTGCCGTTCTTCGGCATCATCACCGAGATCATCCCGGTCTTCTCCCGTACGCCGATCTTCGGCTACATGGGTCTGGTCGGCGCGACCATCGCGATCGCGGGCCTGTCGGCGACGGTGTGGGCGCACCACATGTTCCCCACCGGTGCGGTGCTGCTGCCGTTCTTCTCCTTCATGACGTTCCTGATCGCGGTGCCGACGGGCGTGAAGTTCTTCAACTGGATCGGCACCATGTGGAAGGGCAGTCTCTCCTTCGAGACGCCGATGCTGTGGGCGCTGGGCTTTCTCGTCACCTTCCTCTTCGGTGGTCTGACCGGCGTCCTGCTGGCCTCGCCGCCGCTGGACTTCCACGTCACGGACTCGTACTTCGTCGTCGCGCACTTCCACTACGTGGTCTTCGGCACCGTGGTGTTCGCGATGTTCGCCGGCTTCCACTTCTGGTGGCCGAAGTTCACCGGCAAGCTGCTCGACGAGCGCCTCGGCAAGATCACCTTCTGGACGCTGTTCGTCGGCTTCCACGGCACCTTCCTGGTCCAGCACTGGCTGGGCGCCGAGGGCATGCCGCGCCGGTACGTCGACTACCTCGCGTCCGACGGCTTCACCGGGCTGAACACGGTCTCCACGATCGCCTCGTTCCTGCTCGGCGCGTCGATGCTGCCGTTCTTCTACAACGTCTGGAGGACGGCCAAGTACGGCGAGCCGGTCGGCGTCGACGACCCGTGGGGCTACGGCCGCTCCCTGGAGTGGGCGACCTCCTGCCCGCCGCCGCGGCACAACTTCACCACGCTGCCGCGGATCCGCAGCGAGTCCCCGGCGTTCGACCTGCACCACCCGGACATCGCCGCGCTGGACGACCTCGAGAACCATCCCGAGGCCTCCGCGACCATCGCCCCCGGCGACAAGCAGCGATGAGAGCACGGCCCGGAACGTGGAGGAGCAGGTGAACCCCCGCGAGGACAGCGCCCTCGGCCTGGCCCGGCTCGAGGGCCACCTCCTGTGGGCCGCCGAGGTCGAGGAGGCCCGGCGGCAGGCCGACCGGTTCGCCGGGGAGCTGCCGTGGCTGACGACCGCGCAGCGCGAAGAGGTGGAGCGCGTGTACCGGGCCGACCGGATCGCCCTCTCCCGGGCCACCCTGGTGCGGATCTGCGAACGGGCGGCCGAGCTGCGCACCGAGTACGAGGCCCGCTACCGGCAGCTCAGGGCGCGCTGCGTCGCCCTGGCGGTCGTGGCGGTGGCGAGCGGCGCGGGCACGGCGGTCGTCGCCCTCCTCACCCGGGAATGACCCCCTGTCTCCCGGGGCGGTATCAGCCCAGCGAGGACACGACGAGCACGGTCGTCGCCGCCGTCTCCGCCAGCCCGCCGAACACGTCGCCCGTGACCCCGCCGAAACGGCGGACGCAGTGCCGCAGCAGCAGTTCGGCGACGGCGACGGCCAGGCCCACCGCGAGCACGGTCCGCAGGACGTCGTGGGCGCCCAGGGACGCGGCACCGGCCGCCGCGAGCCCGGTGACCGCGAACGCGGCGGCCGCCGCGCCCGGCGCCGGCACCACCCCCGCGACCGCCGCGCCCAGCCCCTCCGGCCGGGCGGGCGGCACACCGGCGCGGGCGGCCAGGGTGAGCGCCAGCCGCGCCACGACCGCCGCCAGGAGGGCGGCGAACGCACCCCGCGCCCAGCCCTGGCCGTACGCCTGCGCCAGTGCGGCCACCTGCGCCAGCAGGACCAGCAGCAGCGTCAGCACACCGAACGGGCCGATGTCCGACTGCTTCATGATCCGCAGCGCGTCCCCGGCGGGCTTGCCGCTGCCGAGCCCGTCCGCGGTGTCGGCGAGCCCGTCGAGGTGCAGCCCCCGGGTCAGGACGGCCGGCACGGCGGCCGTGGCGACGGCGGCGAGCGGCGCGCCCGCGCCGAGGAGCAGCAGCAGGAGTCCCGCGGCGGCGGCCAGGGCGCCGACCACCAGGCCGGCCGCCGGGGCGCACAGCATGCCGGCGCGCGCGGCCGGCCGGTCCCAGCGGGCGACCCGGACCGGGAACACGGTGAGGGTGCCGAAGGCGAAGCGGAGGCCGTCGCCGAGGGGGACGGAGGGCTCGGAGGAGGGTGCGGGCACCGGCGCAGATTACCCGGCGGTCACCCGGGCCTCCGCGGCCGCCATGGATAAAGTGCCCTTATGGGACATTGGCTGGACCGGAACATCGTCGAGCCGGGCAAACTTCCGCTGCTCCTCGCGCTCGCCGCCTTCGTCCTCACCTTCGTGGTCACCCGGGTCATCACCCGTCTGATCCGGGCCGGTAAGGGGCCCTTCGGCAACGTCACGGCGGGATCGGTGCACATCCACCACGTGGTGCCCGGCGTCCTCCTCACCGTGATCGGCGGCTTCGGCGCGGTGGCGAGCGGCGGGGAGGGGCCGGGCGCGGCCTTCGCCGCGGTGCTCTTCGGCGTCGGCGCGGGGCTGGTCCTGGACGAGTTCGCGCTCGTCCTGCACCTCGACGACGTGTACTGGACCGAGGCGGGACGCCAGAGCGTGGAGATGGTGGTCCTCACCGCCGCGCTGGTGGGGCTGCTGCTGGCGGGGTTCGCGCCGTTCGGGGTCAACGACCTGTCGCGGGAGGAGCTCCAGAACCGCGTGGGGGCGGCGGCGAGCGTCGGTGTGAACTTCCTGTTCGCGCTGATCGCGTTGAGTAAGGGCAAGGCGCGGGTCGCCGTCTTCGGCGTGATCGTCCCGGTGGTCGCCGTGATCGGCTCGCTGCGGCTGGCCCGGCCGGGGTCGTTGTGGGCCCGGCGCTTCTACCGCCGCCGGCCGCGCGCCAGGGCCCGGGCGATCCTGCGCGCCTACCGGCACGACCGCCGCTGGTCGGGCCCCCGCCGGGCCCTGGAGGACTGGCTCGGCGGTAAACCGGACCCGACGCCTCCGCGCCCCCTGGAACGGGGGTGACCCCGCGGACCCGCGGGCCCGCGGACCGCCGCCGTCACTCCGGCTTCGCCGGGACCTCCGGAAGCTCCGCCGCCAGGGCGGCCGCCGCCCGGACCAGGGGCAGCGCCAGCAGACCGCCCACCCCTTCGCCGACCGTGACACCGTGCGAGAGCACGGGCTCCAGCGCCATCCGGTCCAGCGCCTTCGCCTGCCCCGGCTCCCCGCTCGCGTGCCCCGCCACCCACCAGTCCGGCGCCCGGAACGCCACCCGCTGCGCCACCAGCGCGCACGCCGCCGTCACCACCCCGTCCAGCACCACCGGCAGCTTCCGCACCGCCGCCTGCAGCAGGAACCCGGTCATCGCGGTGAGGTCCGCCCCGCCGACCGCCGCGAGCAGCCGCAGCTGGTCCCCGAGCACCGGCCGCGCCCGCCGCAGCGCGTCACGGATCGCCGCGCACTTGCGCATCCACGCCAGGTCGTCGATCGCCAGCCCGCCGCGCCCGGTCACCACCGACGCGTCCGTCCCGCACAGCGCGGCCACCAGCACGCCCGCCGCGGTGGTCCCGCCCACGCTCACATCGCCGAGCACCACCAGATCCGTACCGGAGTCGGCCTCCT
Source organism: Streptomyces sp. NPDC126497 (assembly GCF_040302425.1). Classification (NCBI taxonomy): domain Bacteria; kingdom Bacillati; phylum Actinomycetota; class Actinomycetes; order Kitasatosporales; family Streptomycetaceae; genus Streptomyces; species Streptomyces sp. NPDC126497. The sequence goes on along the minus strand of NZ_JBEORT010000002.1, from coordinate 252,521 downwards.
CGTCGGCCACGGCCGCCCCGGCCCGGAACGCCGCCTCCGCCTCCTCGGGGGTCAGCGCGTCCTCGACGTCGATGCGCCCGCTGCCCCGCCGCACCCGGTGCCGCACGACGTCCTCGGGCAGCGACTCCGGAGCGCAGTCCAGGGACATGTCGACCACCCGCACCGGCACCCCCTGCCGCCGGGCGAGCACGGACACCGGACGGCCGCCCTCCAGGACCTCCCGCACCAACTCCACGGCGCTGCCCGCGGCCCGCGCGGAGACGTCCAGCCGGGCGACCCCGTGATCGCCGGCGAAGAGCACGACCTTCGGCCGTTCGATCGGCCGCACCGGCACCGCGGACTGCGCCGCCGCCAGCCACTCACCCAGATCGTCCAGGCGGCCCAGCGCTCCGGGCGGCACGGCCTGACGCTCCCGGCGCGCCTCCGCGTCACGGCGCACCCCGCCGTCCGGACGCTCGATCAGATCGGTGAAGTCGTCGAGATTAAGCGAGCTCATTCGCCGAACAGTACCGGCCCCCGGCCGCACGCGACGGCGCACCGGTCGGCCTCGCGTGCGGGGCTTCACACCCACCACGCCACCCCGGCGCCGGTCCACCCCGTGACGCCCTCCCGTACGTACCGTTCTGCCGTGGATCGCCGGACATCCGGCGGTCCGTCCCACCCGTCCCGTACGTCGCGTCACCCGAGTGCCGTACGCCCTCACGCCGGGAGCCGCCCATGTCCGCAACCGACCCGCCCCGCGCGGTCCCCGCCCCCCACGGTTCCGCCCGGGTGCACGAGCCGCGCCGCGAGGACTGCCCCTGGTGCGGCTCCGCGCGGCTGCGCAACCGGCTGAGGACGGGCGATCTGCGGCGGCACCGGCCGGGCCTGTTCACCGTCGACGAGTGCCGGGACTGCGGCCACACCTTCCAGAACCCGCGCCTCACCGCCGAGGGCCTCGCCCTCCACCGGCGGACCGTGCGCGGCGCCCCCCGGGACCCCGCCACCGAGCGCGTCCTCGCCCTGCACGCCGCACGGAGCCGCCGCCGGAGCGCCGCCCGCGCGATGCTCCCCTTCGGCGAACCGGAGAGCTGGCTGGACGTCGGCACCGGACTCGGCCGCTTCCCGCAGACCGCGCGGGAGTTCTTCCCGTACACCGCCTTCGACGGCACCGACCTCACCGCGCGCGTCGAGAGGGCCCGCGCGCTCGGTCGCGTCGAGGAGGCCCACATCGGACCGCTGACCGACCCACGGGTCCTGGCCCGGCTGGCCGGCCGCTACGACGTGGTCAGCCTGCTCCACCACCTGGAACACACCACCGACCCCCGCGCGGAACTCCGCGCGGCCCTCGACGCCCTGCGGCCCGGCGGCCATCTGCTCATCGAGGCGCTGGACCCGCGCTGTGCCTTCGCCGCCCTGTTCGGCCGCTGGTGGCTGCCCTACGACCAGCCCCGCCGACCGCACCTGCTGCCCCGGCACAACCTCCGCGCGGAGCTCGAGGAACGCGGCTGCGCCGTCGTCACCGCCGGGCACCGCGCCGCGCACGTACCGCACGACCTGGCGGGACTGACCGCCCTCGCCCTCTCCCACGCGCTGCCCGCCCCGGACACCCCCTGGCGCGCCGTACCACCGACCCCGTTCCAGCGGCACCTGCGCACGACGCTGCTCCGCGCGGGCGGCCCGCTGGTGGTCGCGGCGGCGGTGACCGACCTCGCCCTCGCGCCCGTGGTGCGCCGCACCCCGTTCGCCAACGCCTACCGGATCATCGCCCGCAAGCCGAAGCCGTAGCGGCACCGCGGGACCTCACCCCCGCAGCACGACCGCCTGGCCCGCCACCACCAGCAGCACCTGTTCGCACTCCTGTGCGAACGCCGCGTTCAGCCGCCCGAGTTCGTCCCGGTAACGGCGGCCGGACGCGGTGGCGGGCACGATGCCCGAGCCGACCTCGTTGGACACGGCGACCACCGTCCGCCGCGTCTCGCGCACCGCGTCGGTCAGCGCCCGCACCCGCTCCCGCAGCGCCCGCTCCCCGCCGTCCGCCCACTCCGCGTCGTCCCACGCCCCCACGGCGTCCATCGCGTCCGTCAGCCACAGCGACAGACAGTCGACCAGCAGCGGCGGCCCGTCGTCCTTCAGCAGCGGCACCAGATCGCAGGTCTCCGCGGTCCGCCACGACCCCGGCCGCCGCTCCCGGTGCGCCGACACCCGCGCCGCCCACTCGGTGTCGCCGCCCCGGGACCCGCCGGTCGCCACGTACAGCACCTCGGGGAACGACTCCAGCCGCCGCTCGGCCTCCACCGACTTGCCCGAGCGCGCCCCGCCCAGCACCAGCGTCCGCCGCGGTACGCCGGGCGCCTCCCGGCGGGCGCCCGCCTCCAGCGTGGTCCCGTCCGGTACGGCGCGCGCCCCGGCCGCCGCGAGCCGGCGCCGCGACTCCGCGCCCGGCGGCACGTCGTGGTCCAGGTGGACGGCGACGACCTCCGTGTCCGGGGCCACCGCCCCCACCTCCCGCAGCCTCGCCAGCGCGTCCGGCCGCCCCACGGCGTCCAGCAGCACCACGGCGTACGGCTCGGCCGGCTCCTCGAGACCGGCCGGCGCCCCGCCGGGCGGCAGGTACAGCAGCCGCTGCCCGTCCGGGCCGGTCACCGCGTACCCGGTGCCGGGCGCGTCCAGTGCCACCGCCCGCACCCGGTGTCCCGTCAGCAGCGTCAACTCCCGCCCGTCCGGCACCCGTCCCGGCTGCGGCAGCCCGTCCGGCACCTCGACCGCGGGGCCGTCGTGCGGATGCGACAGCAGCACCTGGCGCACGTCGCCCAGCGAACGGCCCGCGCGGGCGGCCGCGGACACGGTGCCCGGCGTCAGGTCGAGCAGCAGCACCCCGTCCACGAGCAGCGAGGTGGCCGCCCGCGCGTCCGCTCCGAGCGCGGTCGCGCACGCGGCGCAGGGACAGTCGGGGCGGGGCAGTCCCGCCGGGGCACCGGTGCCGAGCAGAGTCAGTTCCACGCCCCCGATTCTCACCCGCGCCCATGGCGCCTGCCCGTCCGACTACGCTTTGGGTCCGGTGTGATCACACTCTTGGGAGGCGTACATGGCGGCATGGACGTGGCGGTTCGAGAAGGCCGACGGGACGCAGGTCGAGCCCGCGGTGCCGCCGGAGGAGTTCCCCACGCAGGGGGACGCCGAGTCCTGGATCGGGGAGCAGTGGAAGGCCCTCCTGGAAGGCGGTGCCGACCAGGTGCGGCTTCTGGAGGACGGCACGGAGATCTACGGCCCGATGAGCCTGCACGCGGATGCGGATGCTGATGCGGACGTGGACGCGGAAGCGGACGTGGAAGGGGCGTGAGCCCCGTGGGCGGCGGGGCGGAGGACTCCCCGCCCGCCGCCCCTCCCCGCCCCCGAGGGGCGCGGGGGGCGGCGGGGGCCGGGTGCCCGCCGCCGAGGTCTCAGCCCCGGACCCCGCACAGGTGCAGCAGCGAGGCGACCCCCCGGTAGGGGTCCGTGCGGCCGGCCCGCTCCTCGACCGCGAGCAGGGTCTCCGGATCGTCCGGAACGGCCGCGCCGTCCGCCGCCGTGTCGGTGAAGACCCGTACCCCGTACCAGGTGTGCAACGGCGCCCCGATCCCCGCCAGCGTCGACGTCAGCCTCTTCAGCCCGTACGCCGTCGTGCAGAAGGCCGCCAGCGCCCCGGCCCAGTCGCCGCGCAGACCGGACCGCATGGCCGGCGCGTCGCCGTTGCGCACCAGCAGGGACAGCAGTCCACCGGGCGCCAGCATGCGGGCCATCCCCGCCAGCAGCGCGTCCGGCTCCTCGACGTCCATGAGCACGCCGTGACACAGCACGACGTCGAAACTGCCCGGCAGGAAGTGCACACCGGTGTCGCCGGCGTGGCTCCGGATGATCCGCATCCGCTCCCGGATGCCCTCCGGCTCCCCGGCGAACGCCTCCCGCGCGGCGGCGATCATCGCCGCGTCCTGCTCGATGCCGGTCACCTGGTGACCGGCCCGGGCCAGGCGCAGCGCCTGTGTCCCCCGGCCCATGCCCACGTCGAGCACCCGCAGCCGCCGCCCCACCGGGAAGCGCCCGACTATCTGCTCCTCCAGCTGGCGGGCCACCAGCTCCTCCCGGACGACATCGCGCAGACCGCCGGGCCCGCCCGGCGGATCCGGGGCCGTGCCGTCCGTGGACGACGTGACGCTCAGGGCCGCTCCCCGCGCTTGACCTGGGGCTTGGGCAGCCGCAGCCGGCGCATCTGGAGCGTGCGCATCAGCGCGTAGGCCACGGCGCCGCGCCGGTTGGTGTCGGGGAAGCGCTCCGCCAGCCGCTTCTTCAGCCGGAACCCGGTCACGATCGAGTCGAGCACGATCATCACGATCACCACGAGCCACAGCAGCAGCGCCACGTTCTGCAGCTGCGGCACCTGGACCATGCTCAGCACCAGGATGATCACGGCCATCGGCAGGAAGTACTCCGCGATGTTGAACCGCGAATCCACGTAGTCGCGCGCGAACCGGCGCACCGGTCCCTTGTCGCGAGCGGGCAGATAGCGCTCGTCGCCGCTGGCCAGCGCCTGGCGCTGGCGCTCCAGCGCGGCACGGCGCTCCTCGCGCTGGCGCTTGGCGGCGTCCTTGCGCGACAGCGACGTGTTGGCGACGCTGCGGCGCTGGGACTGGGCCACGCTGCGCTTGGGCGTGGGGCGGCCCTTCGGGGCCTCCGGATGACGGGTCTGCTTGGAGTCGGTCACCGTCGCCTTGTCGGCGTCCGGTGCCTTCTCTTCCTTGGCGCGGCTACGGAACACAAAACCCAAGGGTAAGGGGTGGCCGGGGTTGGACCACAGCCCCCCGGGGAACGATCCGGCAACACCGGACGTCTCCAAGGACGGAGGGGACGCCGTGCGGGTCCCCGGACGGTCCGGCCGGACCCGGGGACCACTCTCCTCCCTGCGCCGGATCGGGAGGGTGCCCAGTCGTCCTTGGGGATGAGCGCATCCGTCCCCGAACAGTGCGGTAATGGAAGCAGGGCCCGTACTGTGGGTTCTGTCGCAGGTGCTGGAGCCGGATCGGTCAGAAGGGGGCGCGCGAAGCCCATGAGCGGTGTCATGAAGCGTATGGGGATGATCTTCCGCGCGAAGGCGAACAAGGCCCTTGACCGGGCCGAGGACCCGCGCGAGACCCTCGATTACTCGTACCAGAAGCAGCTCGAGCTGCTCCAGAAGGTCCGTCGCGGTGTCGCCGACGTGGCCACCTCGCGCAAGCGGCTGGAGCTCCAGCTCAACCAGCTGCAGTCCCAGTCGGGCAAGCTGGAGGAGCAGGGCCGCAAGGCGCTCGCGCTGGGCCGCGAGGACCTGGCCCGTGAGGCGCTCTCCCGCCGCGCCGCCCTCCAGCAGCAGGTGACGGACCTGGAGACGCAGCACGCCACGCTCCAGGGCGAGGAGGAGAAGCTCACGCTGGCGGCCCAGCGCCTCCAGGCCAAGGTGGACGCCTTCCGCACGAAGAAGGAGACCATCAAGGCCACGTACACCGCCGCCCAGGCGCAGACCCGGATCGGCGAGGCCTTCTCCGGCATCTCCGAGGAGATGGGCGACGTGGGACTGGCGATCCAGCGGGCCGAGGACAAGACGGCCCAGCTCCAGGCGCGGGCCGGCGCGATCGACGAACTGCTCGCCTCCGGCGCCCTGGACGACCCCTCCGGGATGCACAAGGACGACATCCAGGCCGAGCTGGACCGACTCTCCGGTGGTACGGACGTGGAGCTGGAGCTGCAGCGCATGAAGGCCGAACTGGCCGGCGGCGGCTCCGCCGACCGGCAGGCCATCGAGGGCGGCCAGGGCCAGGACCAGGACCGGACACAGGCGCGGCAGCAGCCGCAGGACACCCCGCGCTTCGACAAGCAGTAGCCCACGCCGAGGAGGGCGACATGATCGTACGGATCATGGGGGAGGGGCAGGTGAGGCTGGCCGAGAGCCGGCTCGCCGAGCTGGACGAGCTGGACGAGGAACTCCTCGCCGAGATGGAGAACGGCGACGGGCCGGGCTTCCGCACGACCTTGAGGGCGCTGCTGGCCAAGGTCCACGAACTCGGCGACCCCCTGCCGGACGACTCCCTGGAGCCCTCCGACCTGATCCTCCCGTCCCCGGACGCGACGCTCGAGGAGGTCCGAGGCCTCCTGAGCGACGACGGCCTGATCCCCGGTACGTGACGGTCCGGCCCGTCCGGCCCCGCAGGACAGGGCCCGTCCAGGGCCGGAGGGGGGCCGGGGGCGCAGCCCCCGGAAGGTGAACACGCGTGAGCACCCTGACCCGTGCCCGTTGCCGAGCACGGGCACACCCCTTCGCGCTGGACGGGGCCCTGGCGGCAGGCGTCCTCGCCTGCATGGTCGCCGGCTCCCTCGTCGAACCCCACGGTCCGCAGGGCGTCACCTGGGGCCTGCGCACCCCCGACCTCCTCAGCCTGGTCCTCATGACCCTCGGCGCCGCGGCGCTGGTCCTCCGCCGCCGCGCCCCCCGCACGGTGCTCGCCCTCGCCTCGGGCGTCTCCGTCGTGGAGTCCGTCACCGGCGACCCCCGGGCCCCCGTCGCCATGTGCGCCGTGGTCGCGCTCTACACCGTCGCCTCCACCACCGACCGTCCCACCACCTGGCGGATCGGCCTGCTCACCATGACCGTCCTCACCGGCACCGCGATGGCCGTCGGCCCCCTGCCCTGGTACGCCCAGGAGAACCTGGCGATCTTCGCCTGGACCGGCATCGGCGCCACCGCGGGGGACGCCGTCCGCAGCCGCCGCGCCTTCGTCCGGGCCATCCGGGAGCGCGCCGAACGGGCCGAGCGCACCCGTGAGGAGGAGGCCCGCCGCCGGGTCGCCGAGGAGCGCCTGCGCATCGCCCGCGATCTGCACGACGTGGTCGCCCACCACATCGCCCTGGTCAACGTCCAGGCCGGGGTCGCCGCCCACGTCATGGACAAGCGGCCCGACCAGGCCAGGGAGGCCCTCGCCCACGTCCGCGCGGCCGGCCGCTCCGCGCTGGGCGAGCTGCGGGCCACCGTCGGCCTGCTGCGCCAGTCCGGCGACCCGGAGGCCCCCACCGAACCCGCGCCCGGCCTGGACCGCCTCGACGAACTCGCCGGCACCTTCCGCAGCGCCGGACTGCGCGTCGAGGTCGCCCGCGGCGACGAGGGCACCGACCTGCCCGCCGCCGTCGACCTGGCCGCCTACCGGATCATCCAGGAGGCCCTGACCAACGTGCAGAAGCACGCCGGCGCCGACGCGCGGGCCGAGGTCAGCGTCGTACGCGTCGGACCCCACATCGAGATCACCGTCCTCGACGACGGCGCCGGCGAGGACCTCGGCCCCGCCCCCGGCGGCGGGCACGGGCTGCTCGGCATGCGCGAACGCGTCACCGCGCTGCGCGGCACCCTCACCACCGGCCCCCGCTACGGCGGCGGTTTCCGCGTCCATGCGATCCTGCCCGTCGAGACCCGCACGCCCGCGGCCGGGGACGGCCGACCGTGACCACCGTGCCGCTGGAGCCCGTATGACGATCCGTGTCCTGCTCGCCGACGACCAGGCGCTGCTGCGCAGCGCCTTCCGGGTGCTCGTCGACTCCGAGCCGGACATGGAGGTGGTGGGCGAGGCGTCCGACGGCGCGGAGGCGGTCCGGCTGGCCCGGGAGCGGCGCGCCGACGTCGTCCTCATGGACATCCGGATGCCCGGCACCGACGGACTCGCCGCCACCCGCATGATCGGCGCGGACCCGGAGCTCGCGGGGGTCCGGGTGGTGATCCTGACGACCTTCGAGGTCGACGACTACGTGGTGCAGTCGCTGCGGGCCGGTGCCGCAGGCTTCCTCGGCAAGGGCTCCGAGCCCGACGAGATGCTGAACGCCGTCCGGATCGCCGCCCAGGGGGAGGCCCTGCTGTCCCCGGCGGCCACCAAGAGCCTGATCGCCCGCTTCCTCGCCCAGGAGGGCACGTCCGAGGCGGACCACGACCCGGACCGCGCCGGGAGACTGGACTCGCTCACCGTGCGCGAGCGCGAGGTGCTGGTCCAGGTGGCCGGCGGCCACTCCAACGACGAGATCGCCGAACGCCTGGAGGTCAGCCCGCTGACCGTGAAGACCCACGTCAACCGGGCCATGGCCAAGCTGGGCGCCCGCGACCGGGCCCAGCTGGTGGTCATCGCCTACGAGTCGGGGCTGGTCCGTCCGAGGGTGGAGTGAGCCCCGCGGGGCGTACTGCGGCGGGAGTAGGCGCCGCACGAGGGATGGGACCTCGGGCCTACGGATCGGCCCCCGCCGATGCCCCAGGGTGTAGAGCGGGCGCCCACTCGCGCGCGCCCGCCCTCCGGACTTCCGCCGATCCACGGAAAAGAGACCCTGACCATGTCCTGGCTGTCCAGATTCAGCCTCGCGCAACGGGCGCTGATCGGACTGATGTCGATCATCGCGCTCGTCTTCGGGGCGATCGCGATACCCCAGCTCAAGCAGCAGCTGCTGCCGACCATCGAACTGCCCATGGTGTCCGTGATCGCCCCGTACCAGGGCGCCTCCCCGGACGTGGTCGAGAAGCAGGTCGTCGAGCCCATCGAGGACAGCCTGGAGGCCGTCGACGGCATCTCCGGCGTCACCTCGACGGCGAGCGAGGGCAACGCCGTGATCATGGCGTCCTTCGACTACGGCAACGACACCCAGCAGCTCGTCGCCGACGTCCAGCAGGCCGTCAACCGGGCCGGCGCCCGCCTCCCGGACGACGTCGACCCGCAGGTCGTCGCCGGTTCCACCGATGACATCCCGACCGTGGTGCTCGCGGTCACCTCCGACAAGGACCAGCAGGCGCTCGCCGACGAGCTGGACCGGACCGTCGTACCCGCGCTGGAGGGCATCGACGGCGTCGGCCAGGTCTCGGTGGAGGGCGTGCGCGACGTCCAGGTCACCGTCGCCCCCGACGAGGCGCAGCTGGCGAAGGCCGGCCTCACCTCGCAGTCGCTGTCGACGGCCCTCCAGGCCGGCGGCGCGACCGTCCCGGCCGGCTCCTTCGACGAGGACGGTGCCAACCGCACCGTCCAGGTCGGCGGCGGCTTCACCTCGCTGAAGCAGATCGAGGACCTGATGGTCACCGGCGAGCCCGGCAAGGGCGAGCCGGTCCGCCTCGGTGACGTCGCCACCGTGACGGAGGAGGAGGCCAGGGCCGACTCCCTCACCCGCACCAACGGCAGGCCCAGCCTCGCCGTCATGGCGACGATGGACCACGACGGCAGCGCCGTCGCCATCTCCGACGCCGTCCAGGACAAGCTTCCCGAGCTGCGCGAGGACCTGGGCGACGACGCCACCCTGACCGTCGTCAGCGACCAGGGCCCGGCCGTGGCCAAGGCCATCGAGGGCCTGACCACCGAGGGCGCGCTCGGTCTGCTCTTCGCCGTCCTGGTGATCCTGGTCTTCCTGGCGTCGGTCCGCTCCACCCTCGTCACGGCGGTCTCCATCCCGCTGTCCGTGGTGCTCGCCCTGATCGTGCTGTGGACGCGCGACCTGTCGCTGAACATGCTGACGCTGGGCGCGCTGACCATCGCCATCGGCCGGGTCGTGGACGACTCCATCGTCGTCCTGGAGAACATCAAGCGGCACCTCGGCTACGGCGAGGAGCGCCAGTCGGCGATCATGAACGCGGTGCGCGAGGTGGCCGGCGCGGTGACGTCCTCGACGCTCACCACGGTCGCCGTGTTCCTGCCGATCGGCCTGGTCGGCGGCATGGTGGGCGAGCTGTTCGGCTCCTTCAGCCTCACCGTCACGGCGGCGCTGCTGGCGTCCCTGCTGGTGTCGCTGACGGTCGTGCCCGTCCTGTCGTACTGGTTCCTGCGGGCACCGAAGGGCACCCCGGAGGACGCCGAGGAGGCGCGCCGGATCGCGGAGGAGAAGGAGGCCAGGAGCCGTCTCCAGCGCGTCTACGTGCCGGTGCTGCGCTTCGCCACCCGGCGCCGGCTGACCAGCGTGGCCATCGCGGTCGTCGTGCTGATCGCCACCTTCGCCATGGCGCCGCTGCTGAAGACCAACTTCTTCGACGCGGGCGAACAGCAGGTCCTCACCGTCCGGCAGGAGCTGGAGCCCGGCACCAGCCTGGCCGCGACCGACGCCCGGGCCAAGAAGGTCGAGGAGCTGCTCGAGGACACCGAGGGCGTCAAGGACCACCAGGTGACCATCGGCTCGTCCGGCTGGATGGCGGCCTTCGGCGGCGGTACCGACACCAACCAGGCGACGTACCAGGTGATGCTGGAGGACGACGCGTCCTCCGAGGACGTGACGGACGCCCTGGAGAAGGGCCTCGACGGGCTCGACGGCATCGGCACCACCACCGTCGCGGCCGGTGACGGCTTCGGCAGCCAGGACCTGAGCGTCGTCGTCAAGGCGGCCGACGCGCAGGCGCTGCGCAAGGCGGCGGACCAGGTCCGCGACGCGGTGGCCTCCCTGGACGACGTCACGGACGTCACCAGCGACCTGGCGCAGAGCGTGCCCCGTATCTCGGTGAAGGCCAACGACAAGGCCGCCGAGGCCGGTTTCGACGACCAGACCCTCGGCGGGGCCGTCGCCCAGTCGGTGCGCGGCACCCCGGTCGCCAAGGCGATCCTGGACGACACCGAGCGCGACGTCGTCATCCGCTCGGCGAAGCCGGCCACCACCGTGGACGAGCTGAGGAACCTGCGCCTGGGCCCGGTGAAGCTGGGCGACGTCGCCACCGTCGAGGTGGTGGACGGCCCTGTCTCCATGACCCGGATCGACGGCCAGCGCTCGGCCACCGTCACCGCGAAGCCGACCGGTGACAACACCGGCGCGGTGGGCGTGGACCTCCAGAAGAAGATCGACGGGCTGAAGCTGCCCGCGGGCGCGACGGCGGAGATCGGCGGCGTGACCGAGGACCAGGACGAGGCGTTCGTCAACCTGGGCCTGGCGATGCTGGCCGCGATCGCGATCGTCTTCATGCTGCTGGTCGGCACCTTCCGGTCGCTCGCCCAGCCGCTGATCCTGCTGGTCTCCGTCCCCTTCGCGGCGACCGGCGCCATCGGCCTGCTGCTGGTCACGGGCACCCCGATGGGCGTCCCGGCGATGATCGGCATGCTGATGCTGATCGGCATCGTGGTCACCAACGCGATCGTGCTGATCGACCTGATCAACCAGTACCGCAGGCAGGGCCACGGCGTCGTCGAGGCCGTGCTGGAGGGCGGCCGCCACCGTCTGCGGCCGATCCTGATGACGGCCCTGGCGACCATCTTCGCCCTGCTCCCGATGGCGCTGGGCGTCACCGGCGAGGGCGGCTTCATCGCCCAGCCACTGGCCGTGGTGGTGATCGGCGGTCTGATCACGTCGACCCTGCTGACCCTGCTCCTGGTCCCGACGCTCTACGCGATGCTGGAGCTGCGCAAGGAGCGGCGCGCGAAGAAGCGGGCGGCGAAGAGGGACGCGGCGGCGCAGGGGAAGGGCTCGGAGGAGCCCGCCCCGGCACAGGCCTGAGGCCCCGGCACGACACAGGCCCCCGCCCGGCACCGGAAGGTGCTTGCGGCGGGGGCCTGCGTCATGCCGTGCCCCGCGGGGACGGTCCGTCTACGGAAGGGCCAGCATCCGCTCCAGCGCCAGCTTCGCGAACGCCTCCGTCTCCTTGTCGACCTCGATGCGGTTCACCAGGTTGCCCTCGGCGAGCGACTCCAGCGCCCACACCAGGTGGGGCAGGTCGATGCGGTTCATGGTGGAGCAGAAGCAGACCGTCCTGTCGAGGAAGACGATCTCCTTGCCCTCGGGCGCGAAACGGTTCGCCAGCCGCCGCACGAGGTTGAGCTCGGTGCCGATGGCCCACTTGGAGCCGGCCGGGGCCGCCTCCAGCGCCTTGATGATGTACTCCGTCGAGCCGACGTGGTCCGCGGCGGCCACGACCTCGTGCCGGCACTCGGGGTGCACCAGCACGTTCACACCCGGGATGCGCTCGCGCACGTCGTTCACCGAGTCCAGGCTGAACCGGCCGTGCACCGAGCAGTGACCGCGCCACAGGATCATCTTCGCGGCACGCAGCTCGTCCGCCGTCAGCCCGCCGTTCGGCTTGTGCGGGTTGTAGACGACGCAGTCCTCCAGGGACATCCCCATGTCCCGCACCGCGGTGTTGCGGCCCAGGTGCTGGTCGGGCAGGAACAGCACCTTCTCGCCCTGCTCGAAGGCCCAGTCCAGGGCCCGCCTGGCGTTGGAGGAGGTGCAGATGGTGCCGCCGTGCTTGCCGGTGAAGGCCTTGATGTCGGCGGAGGAGTTCATGTAGGAGACGGGGACGACCTGCTCGGCCACCCCGGCCTCGGTCAGCACGTCCCAGCACTCGGCGACCTGCTCGGCGGTGGCCATGTCCGCCATGGAGCAGCCGGCCGCGAGGTCGGGCAGGACCACCTTCTGGTCGTCGCCGGTGAGGATGTCCGCGGACTCCGCCATGAAGTGCACACCGCAGAAGACGATGTACTCGGCCTGCGGCCGGGCGGCCGCGTCCCGGGCCAGCTTGAAGGAGTCGCCCGTGACGTCGGCGAACTGGATGACCTCGTCGCGCTGGTAGTGGTGGCCGAGCACGAAGACCTTGTCCCCGAGCTTCTCCTTGGCGGCGCGGGCGCGCGCCACCAGGTCCGGGTCGGACGGCGAGGGGAGGTCGCCGGGGCACTCCACACCGCGCTCGCTCCTCGGGTCGGCCTCACGGCCGAGGAGCAGCAGGGCGAGGGGCGTCGGCTGTACGTCGAGCTCCTGGGTCTGGGCGGTGGTCACGACACGCACCCTTTCTGTTCTGGCGACTTCTCGTCGAAATGACGCTATCTATCATAACCGGTTCACGTCACTTTGACGACGGCCATAACGTCCATGTGACGTGAATCCCGGCAGGGGGCGGCCCCCTCCCCGAAGGGCCCGCGAGAGGCGGTTTCCGCTCCGCACCGCGTGTGCGAGCATGAGGAGGGAGGCGAGGAAGACACGCGCCCGGCCCGGAATGAATCCGCGGTCCCGCCGGTTGCAACCGTCGGCAAGCAGTCTCCGTACAACCCGGGAGAGATGTAGATGTCCGTATCGGACGAGACCAGCACCGTCACCGACGGCATCGTCCTGACCGACGCCGCCGCGTCCAAGGTCAAGGCCCTGCTCGACCAGGAAGGCCGTGACGACCTCGCCCTGCGTGTCGCCGTCCAGCCCGGCGGCTGCTCCGGCCTGCGCTACCAGCTCTTCTTCGACGAGCGCTCGCTCGACGGCGACGTGGAGAAGGACTTCGACGGTGTGAAGGTCGTCACCGACCGCATGAGCGCCCCGTACCTGGGCGGCGCCACCATCGACTTCGTCGACACCATCGAGAAGCAGGGCTTCACGATCGACAACCCGAACGCCACCGGCTCCTGCGCCTGCGGCGACTCCTTCAGCTGAGCCGGGCCCGGTCCCGGACGGCACAGGACGAAGGCGGCGGCCCCTCCCGAGGGGCCGCCGCCTTCGGGCCTTTCCGCCCGGGTGCTACCGGGTGGGCGGCGCCGGCAGCCGGGCGCCCTCCTTGTGCAGCGGAACCGGCTCGCCGTCCGTCCCCACCACCTCGCGGCCGCCGAGCGGCGCGTCCAGCCGGACCGTCTGCCGGTACTGCTTGGCGATCAGGATGCACACCGTGTCCGGCCAGGGGGTCTCGGTCACCCGCACCGTCACCCGGCCGTCGCTCTCGCGCGCCGTCGCCCCGTAGTCGGCGCACACACCGCCGGTGAAGATCACGGTCAGTTCGTCGCCCTCGGCGGTGTAGCCCTCGACGTCGACATCGCGGGTGGACGGCGCCGCGGCCGGCCCGTCACCGGGTCCGGTGGGTTCCGGGCTCGCCTCCCCGGACCGCGCCCGCGGGGCGAGGAACTCCGGGTCGACCGCCGGATACGTCACCGTGAAGGCGTCCCCCGCGCCCCGGGGGCGCACCTCGAACAGCCAGGACGGCACGAGGGCCGGCCGCCCGTCCACCGAGTGCGAGGCCAGCCCGAACACCGCGTCGCCGACCGTGACGGTGTCGCCCTTCGGCGCCGCCGTCGGGGCGCACGGCCCCCGCGACCCGTCCTCCAGCGGCACGGGAGTGGCGCAGGCGTCGGGCTCCGCGCGCCGCCCGGAGCCCGACGCCTCGTTCATCAGCCTCAGCGCGTCACCGGCCCCCACCACGGGATAGGCGTCCCCCTTCACGGGCTCCGCGAGCCGGCCGTTGCCGCCGACCACCTCGCCCCCGGCGCCGACGGTCACCGCGGTCGCCCAGCCGTACGTCGGCAGCCCGCCGACCCCGGGATCGGCGTTCACCACCCGCTTGCCGCCCGTGATCCGGCTCGCGTCGAGCTTCGCGTCGTCCTGGCCCACCGCCTTCAGCACGGGCGCGGCGGCCTTCCGCGCGGTGGCCTCGCTCACCACCGGACCGCCCGTGGGGGGAACCGAGCACGTCGCCCCCTTGCAGTTGTCGGTGCCCGGGGTGCTCCGGCTGAACGTCCAGGCCCCGGGGGCCTGCCGGTCCACCCGCAGCGTGGGCCCGGAACCGTCCTGGCCGCCGATCCGCCAGGCCCCGCCCTCCGCGACCGGCGTGCCCGCCAGTCCCAGGGACCTCGCCAGCGCCACCACCCGTTCCTCGGCGACCTGTCCCCGGGCGTGGTACACCGGCGCCGTACCGGGACCCTCGGGGAGCGGGCCGTCGGCGCGGTAGACGGCTCCGTAGGGGTTGGGCTCGCCGGGCGCGATCCCGTGGGCGTCCCCGGAGGGACCGTCGAGGACGAGCGGCGGGGGAGAGGCGTCGCCGTTGGCCCCCGCGGCCGTACCGTCTCCGGGGCCACCGGAGGCACCGGCGGCGAGGTAGGCCCCGCCGCCCCCGACCACCAGCACGGCGGCGGCGACGGAGGCGACCAGTGCGGGCGAACGCCGCCGGGACGGCGACGCCCCGTCCGGCCCGAAACCGGCGGGACGTCCGGCGTCACCGGCCGCCGCTTCCCCGGCCCCCGCCCCGCCGGCCGCCGCCGGCTCCCGGCGCTCCCGTTCCCCCGAAGCGCCCCCGGAGCCGGCCCCGCCACCCGGGGTGGCGCGCTCCTCGTCGTCGTTGTCGGGTCGCTCGGTGTTCACCGCATCGCTCCTTCGGCTGCGCAGCTGTCCTGGAAGGACCCCTTCCCGGTCGTGCCGGGACTGCCGGCGGGTCGTATCCCGCATCCCCTGCACGGGGGACAGCGATGGGACGCAGTGGGGGAGCGCACGGTTCCCCGGGAGCGCCGGGCCGGCCGGCGCCCGCTCAGTCGCCGTACTCCGACATCGCCTCCAGCAGCCGCGCCGAGCCGGGCGGCACGGTCACGCCGTGGATCGCGGACGGGGGGACCGGCGGGGCGGTCGCCCGGCCGGGGGCCGCCCAGTGGGGGGCCATCCGGGCGCAGTCGCCGCGCAGCGACGCCAGGCCGCCTTCGAGATCCGCCGGGGAGGGGGCAGGGGCCCTGAGGTTCGTCATGTCGGCACCGTACGCACGCCGAAGGTCACGAAGAAAGATCTACTATCGGGTAGTTTCGGCTGCTTCTACGGATCGCCCCCAACCGGTAGCGTGAAGTGTCAAACCGCCTCCCCCAGGAGAATCCACGCCGTGCGCATCGCAGTCACCGGCTCCATCGCCACCGACCACCTCATGACCTTCCCCGGGCGCTTCGCCGACCAGCTCGTCGCGGACCAGCTGCACACGGTCTCGCTGTCCTTCCTGGTCGACAACCTCGACGTGCGCAGGGGCGGCGTGGGCGCGAACATCGCCTTCGGGATGGGCCAGCTCGGCACCCGCCCGATCCTCGTCGGCGCCGCCGGCTTCGACTTCGACGAATACCGGGCCTGGCTGGACCGGCACGGCGTCGACACCGAGTCCGTCCGCATCTCCGACACCCTGCACACCGCCCGCTTCGTGTGCACCACGGACGCCGACCACAACCAGATCGGCTCCTTCTACACGGGCGCGATGAGCGAGGCCCGCCTGATCGAGCTGAAGACCGTCGCCGACCGCGTGGGCGGCCTCGACCTGGTCTCCATCGGCGCGGACGACCCGGAGGGCATGCTCCGGCACACCGAGGAGTGCCGTTCGCGGGGCATCCCGTTCGCCGCCGACTTCTCCCAGCAGATCGCCCGGATGAACGGCGAGGAGATCCGGATACTGCTGGAGGGGGCGACCTACCTCTTCTCCAACGAGTACGAGAAGGGGCTCATCGAGACGAAGACCGGCTGGAGCGACGCGGAGATCCTCGACCGGGTCGGGCACCGGGTCACCACCCTCGGCGCGCGCGGTGTGCGCATCGAGCGGGCCGGCGGGGAGACGATCGAGGTCGGGTGCCCGGAGGAGGAGATCAAGGCGGACCCGACGGGCGTCGGCGACGCCTTCCGCGCGGGGTTCCTGTCGGGGCTGGCCTGGGGGGTCTCGCTGGAGCGGGCGGCGCAGGTGGGCTGCATGCTGGCGACCCTGGTCATCGAGACCGTGGGCACCCAGGAGTACCAGCTGCGGCGCGGGCACTTCATGGAGCGCTTCACCAAGGCGTACGGGGACGAGGCGGCGGAGGAGGTCCGGGCGCACCTGAGCTGAGCCGCGCCGGGTGCGCGGGGCGTCACCCACGCGGCGGAACCGCGTGGGTGACGCCCCGCGCGCTCAAGGGGACGCGCGGTTCCCCGCCCTCCCGACGACGCGCCGGCCCCCGCGCACCGGGGCGCCCGGATCCCGTGCTCCCGGCGGGGTCAGCCGACCCGGCGGACCACGTGGACGGAGCCCCGGTCCGCCGGTTCCTCGCCCACGTACTCCTGGCCGCGCATCTCGCACCAGGCCGGGATGTCCAGGCGGGCCGCCTCGTCGTCGGCGAGGACGCGGACCGTGCCGCCCACCGGGACGTCCCCGATCACCTTGGCCAGCTCGATCACCGGGATCGGGCAGCGCCGGCCCAGCGCGTCCACCACCAGGGCCTCCTCCCTCTCCTCCGTCGGGACGGGGCCGGCGGGGACCGGGGCGCCGAGCTTCTCCCGCACCCCCGCCACCACCTCCGGCAGGACGGACAGGAAACGCTCCAGGTCCTCCTCCCGCGTCCCCGCCGGCAGCGAGACCCGGACGTTGCCCTCGCTCAGCACCCCCATCGCCCTGAGCACGTGGCTGGGCGTCAGCGTGCTGCTCGTGCAGGACGACCCGGACGACACGGAGAAGCCGGCCCGGTCCAGCTCGTGCAGCACCGTCTCCCCGTCGACGTAGAGGCAGGAGAAGGTGACGATCCCGGGCAGCCGCCGCACCGGGTCCCCGACCACCTCCACGTCCGGGACGAGTCCCGGCACCCGCGCCCGGATCCGCTCCGTCAGTTCCCGCAGCCGCGCCGCCTCCTCGGCGGCCTCCGCCCGCACCGCCCGCAGCGAGGCCGCCGCCGCCACGATCGCCGGCAGGTTCTCGAACCCGGCCGCCCGTCCCGACTCCCGTTCGTCCCGCGGCCCCTGGGGCGCGAACCGCACCCCCTTCCGCACCACGAGCAGCCCGACCCCCGACGGGCCGCCCCACTTGTGGGCGCTCGCCGCGAGCAGCGACCAGTCGCCCTCCACCGGCCCCCAGCCCAGCGACTGGGCCGCGTCCACCAGCAGCGGCACCCCCGCCGCCCGGCACGCACCGGCGACCTCGGCCACCGGCTGCACGGTCCCCACCTCGTGGTTGGCCGACTGCAGACACGCCAGCGCGGTGTCCGGCCGCAGCGCCCCGGCGTACGCCCCTGCGTCCACCGCCCCCGTACGGTCCACCGCGACCTCGGTGACCGTCCCTCCGCCGGCCCGGTGAACTTCCGCCGCATGGAGTACAGAAGAGTGTTCGACGGCTGACACGATCAGGTGACGCCCGGTGCGCCGCCGTCCGGCCAGCGCCCCCGCGATCCCGGAGTGAACCGCCGAGGTGCCGGAAGAGGTGAACACCAACTCGTCCGCCCGGCACCCCACGACCTCCGCGGCCGCCTCCCGGGCCGCGTCCAGCAGCAGCCGGGCGCGCCGTCCCTCCCGGTACAACCGCGCGGGATCCGCCCACCCTTCGTCGAGGGAGGCCGTCAGGGCCTGCCGGGCGACGGGATGGAGGGGAGCGGCCGAAGCGGCGTCGAAGTAGGGCACACGGCAACGCTAAACCCCCCGGGGGCGCGGGGGGACCGGGCGATCGGCCGCGGCGGCGCCGCGACCGCCGCGAAAGCCCGTACCCCCGGATGATGAGGCGCTCGGTGTAACCCGCGGCGCGTACGGTACCCCTCCCCGCGACCCCCCGGAGGGCGTCGGCTAGGGTTTGGTCCGCATAAACATCCAAACCCCTGCCCGACGCAGGGCGGCGACCGACCAGCGAGAAGGCAGGCCGCAGCCAATCCGCGCGGGCGAGACTCTCGGGAAGGCGCTACGTGAGTCCCAACGGCTCCGACCGCTCGCCGCGGCGCCCCATGCGGCGGAAGCTGCTGCAGGCACTGACCGCGGGCCTGGTCCTGGCGACCGCCACCGGTTGCACATGGGAGGACTTCCCCCGCCTCGGTATGCCCACCCCAACATCGGAAGAG
The DNA here is from genome assembly GCF_040302425.1 of Streptomyces sp. NPDC126497. Classification (NCBI taxonomy): domain Bacteria; kingdom Bacillati; phylum Actinomycetota; class Actinomycetes; order Kitasatosporales; family Streptomycetaceae; genus Streptomyces; species Streptomyces sp. NPDC126497. The sequence continues at coordinate 234,000 of NZ_JBEORT010000002.1, read as the reverse complement.
GCTCCGCGGATCCTCTCCCTGTGGCAGGGATCCTGGGCTGCCGCGCTCGCTATCGGCGCGCTGGTGTGGGGTCTGATCCTGTGGAGTGCTTTCTTCCACCGGCGCAGCCGCACCAAGGTGGAGGTTCCTCCGCAGACCCGGTACAACATGCCCATCGAGGCGCTGTACACGGTGGTTCCGCTCATCATCGTCTCGGTGTTCTTCTACTTCACCGCCCGTGACGAGTCCGAGCTGCTGAAGCTCGAGAAGAATCCGGACGTCACGGTCAACGTGGTCGGCTTCCAGTGGAGCTGGTGCTTCAACTACGTCGAGAACGTCGAGGGTTCCACGGGCGACGCCAAGACGTCCAAGGAACTCGAGTCGGTTCCGGAACGCTACAAGAACGCCTTCCCGGCCGATGCCGGCGGTGTCTACGACTGCGGTGTCCCCGGCACCCGGAACCCGCAGACCAACAACCCGGGCCCCACCCTGTGGCTGCCCGAGGGCAAGCGGGTCCGCTTCGTGCTGACCTCGCGTGACGTCATCCACTCCTTCTGGGTGGTGCCGTTCCTGATGAAGCAGGACGTCATCCCGGGCCATCCCAACGCCTTCGAGGTGACCCCCAACCGTGAGGGCACCTTCCTGGGCAAGTGCGCCGAGCTCTGCGGCGTCGACCACTCCCGGATGCTGTTCAACGTCAAGGTCGTCTCCCCCGAGCGCTACGAGCAGCACCTGAAGGACCTCGTGAAGAAGGGGCAGACCGGTTACGTGCCCGCCGGCATCGACCAGACGGAGCACGAGAAGAACCGGGAGGCGAACATCCTGTGAGCATCCTCAACCAACCCCAGGGTGCCGCGGCAGCGGGGTCCCACTATGAGGACGAACTGCCGGTCAGGCGCCAGAACCGTGGCAGCCTCGTCGTCAAGTGGCTGACGACCACGGACCACAAGACGATCGGCACGCTGTACCTGGTGACGTCGTTCGCGTTCTTCGTCATCGGCGGCGTGATGGCCCTGGTGATGCGCGCCGAGCTGGCCCGGCCGGGTCTGCAGATCGTGTCGAACGAGCAGTTCAACCAGGCGTTCACGATGCACGGCACGATCATGCTGCTGATGTTCGCGACGCCGCTGTTCGCCGGTTTCGCCAACTGGATCATGCCGCTGCAGATCGGCGCGCCCGACGTGGCGTTCCCGCGGCTGAACATGTTCGCCTACTGGCTGTACCTGTTCGGCTCGCTGATCGCGGTCGGTGGTTTCCTCACCCCGGACGGGGCGGCCGACTTCGGCTGGTTCGCCTACTCGCCGCTGTCGGACGCGGTCCGCTCGCCGGGCATCGGCGCCGACATGTGGATCATGGGTCTGGCCTTCTCCGGCTTCGGCACCATCCTCGGCTCGGTCAACTTCATCACCACGATCATCTGCATGCGCGCGCCCGGCATGACGATGTTCCGCATGCCGATCTTCACCTGGAACGTGCTGCTGACCGGTGTGCTGGTCCTGCTCGCCTTCCCGGTCCTCGCCGCCGCGCTCTTCGCCCTGGAGGCGGACCGCAAGTTCGGCAGCCACATCTTCGACTCGGCCAACGGCGGGGCGCTGCTGTGGCAGCACCTGTTCTGGTTCTTCGGCCATCCCGAGGTGTACATCATCGCGCTGCCGTTCTTCGGCATCGTCTCCGAGATCATCCCGGTCTTCTCCCGCAAGCCGATCTTCGGCTACATGGGCCTGATCGGCGCGACCATCGCGATCGCGGGTCTGTCCGTGACGGTGTGGGCGCACCACATGTACGTCACCGGCGGTGTGCTGCTGCCGTTCTTCTCCTTCATGACGTTCCTGATCGCGGTGCCGACGGGCGTGAAGTTCTTCAACTGGATCGGCACCATGTGGAAGGGCAGCCTGTCCTTCGAGACGCCGATGCTGTGGTCCATCGGCTTCCTGATCACCTTCCTCTTCGGTGGTCTGACCGGCGTCATCCTGGCCTCGCCGCCGCTGGACTTCCACGTCTCCGACAGCTACTTCGTGGTGGCGCACTTCCACTACGTGGTCTTCGGCACCGTCGTCTTCGCGATGTTCGCCGGCTTCCACTTCTGGTGGCCGAAGTTCACCGGCAAGCTGCTCGACGAGCGCCTCGGCAAGATCACCTTCTGGACGCTGTTCGTCGGCTTCCACGGCACCTTCCTGGTCCAGCACTGGCTGGGTGTCGAGGGCATGCCGCGCCGGTACGCGGACTACCTCGCGGCCGACGGCTTCACCGCGCTGAACACGGTCTCCACGATCGCCTCGTTCCTGCTCGGCCTGTCGATGCTGCCGTTCTTCTACAACATCTGGAAGACGGCCAAGTACGGCAAGCCGGTCGACGTCGACGACCCGTGGGGCTACGGCCGCTCCCTGGAGTGGGCGACCTCCTGCCCGCCGCCGCGGCACAACTTCCTCACCCTGCCGAAGATCCGCAGCGAGTCCCCGGCGTTCGACCTGCACCACCCGGAGATCGCCGCGCTCGACGAGCTCGAGAACGCGGGTCACGGTGAGAAGGCCCTCTCCGGCAGCAAGGAGGCCGGCAAGTGAAGATCCAGGGCAAGATGTTCATGTGGCTGAGCCTCTTCTTCCTGATCATGGCGGCGGTCTACGGCGTCTGGTCGAAGGAGGCGGTCGGCACCACCGCGCTCTTCCTGGCCTTCGGTCTGAGCATCATGATCGGCTTCTACCTGGGCTTCACGGCCCGGCGGGTCGACGCGGGCGCGCAGGACGACAAGGAGGCGGACGTCGCGGACGACGCCGGCGAGGTCGGGTTCTTCAGCCCGCACAGCTGGCAGCCGCTCGCCCTGGCCGTGGGCGGTGCCCTGGCCTTCATGGGCGTCGCGATCGGCTGGTGGCTGATGTACTTCTCGGCGCCGCTGCTCCTGATCGGCCTCTGGGGCTGGGTCTTCGAGTACTACCGCGGTGAGAACCGCACGCAGTGACCACGACGGCGAGGGGCCCGGACACTCCACCAGGAGCGTCCGGGCCCCTCGTCGTGGTCTCACCCGTTCGGCCCGCCCGGTGGGCCGGGGACGGCGCGGGTTCCTAGCGTGAGGCCATGAGACGCACCAACCCCCCTCGGGGCGCGGGAGCCGGGCGGAGCCGCGTCGCCGGCTGCGCGTTGCTGGTGGCCGCCCTCGGCGCGGGCGTCGCGGGCTGCTTCTCCGACGGCGACCCGCTGTCCGCCGAGCCCTACGACGCGGCGGACCGGATCTCCTTCGGCGGAGCCGTCGAGGCGGGCGGGACGGCCGACCCCGACAAGCCCCTGGAGGTCGTCGCCGAGGACTCCGGCGGACGCATCACGGACGTCACCGCCGTGGACGCCTCCGGGCGCCACCTGGCGGGCGAACTGGCCGCCGACGGCAGCCGCTGGCACAGCACCTCCCCGCTGGCCGCGGGCGTGCGGTACACGGTCCGCGTGAGCACCGAGGACGAGGACGGGGCGCCCGGCCGCGAGGTCCTCACCTTCACCACCGGCAGGCCCACCGTCACCAGGCGCCTGACCGTCACCTTCGGTCCCGGGGCGGGCACCTACGGGGTCGGCCAGCCCCTCACCGCCGAACTGAACGTCCCCGTGGGGGACCCGGCCCAGCGAGCCGTCGTGGAACGCGCCCTGACGGTCGAGTCCACCCCCGCCGTCTCCGGCACCTGGCACTGGGTGGACGACAAGGAGCTGCACTACCGCCCCCAGGACTACTGGCCCGCCCACGCCACCATCAGCGTGCGCAGCACCCTGGAGGGGGTCAGGGTCAACGACCGGCTCAGGGGCGGCGCGTCCGAGCCCCTCACGATCCGCACCGGCGACCGGGTGATAGCCGTCACCGACGCCGCCGCGCACCGGCTGACGGTCTACAAGAACGACGAGGAGATCAGGCGGATCCCCGTCACCACCGGCAAGCCCGGCTTCGAGACCCGCAACGGCGTCAAGGTCGTGCTCGCCAAGGAACGCCTCGTACGTATGCGCAGCACCACCGTCGGCATCGCCGAGGGCTCGGCCGACTCGTACGACATGGACGTCCACTTCGCCACCCGGGTGACCTGGAGCGGTGAGTACGTGCACGCCGCCCCCTGGTCCGTCGGCTCCCAGGGCCAGGACAACGTCAGCCACGGCTGCGTGGGCATGAGCACCGAGAACGCGGAGTGGTTCTTCGACACCGTCCGCGAGGGCGACGTCGTCAAGGTCGAGAACTCGGCCGGCGAGACGATGGAACCCTTCGGCAACGGCTACGGCGACTGGAACCTCGACTGGCCCGCCTGGCAGGCGGGCAGCGCCCTGACGGCCGCGAACGCCCCCGACCGGGCGGAACAGGCCCGCCTGAGCCCGCAGACCGTGTAGGACGCCCCCGGGCCGCCGCGGCCCCGCGGCCGCCGGGCGGCCCGGGGGACCGGGTCCTCAGGCGCTCTGCAGGTGCTTCCGCCGCAGCAGCGAGGCCAGCGTCGAGGCGAACTCCACCGGCTCCACCGGGAGGGTGACCGCGGCCTCGGCGCGGCTCCACGTCGCCAGCCACGCGTCCTGCGGCCGCCCGATCAGCAACAGCACCGGCGGACAGTCGAACACCTCGTCCTTGATCTGCCGGCACATCCCCATGCCCCCCATCGGCACGGCCTCGCCGTCCAGCACGCACACGTCGATGCCGCCCCGGTCGAGCTCCGTCAGTACGGCCGCCGGGGTCGCGCACTCCAGGAACTCCACGACGGGCACGTCCGGCGCCGGCCGCCGCCCGGTGGCGAGCCGCACCTGCTCCCGGGTGTTGGCGTCGTCGCTGTAGACCAGCACCGTGGCGGTCGCCTGCATTGTTCCTCCACGCGTAAGAGAGAGGGCACGGCTCTGTCGGGAACTTCGGGTACCGATGGCGCGGATGCTACCCCCTCCGGCCACCCGTCGACACTGGTTCGGACAGGCCTTCGAGAGGGCTCCGCCGCGGCCCCGGATGGGCCATCCGGGCAGTCCAGGAGGGCCGAACACACCGAACGGCACCCCCGGGAGTGAGGGCGGGATAAGCGACCGACATAATGTCGGCGTGGCGACAGCAACGACAGTAGATACCGGGCACGCGCACCCGTCGGTCAACCGGCCGAACCTCACCAGCGTCGGAACCATCATCTGGCTGAGTTCCGAGCTGATGTTCTTCGCGGCCCTCTTCGCGATGTACTTCACCCTGCGATCGGTGACCGGACCCGACTTCTGGTCGGAGAAGGCCGAGGCCCTGAACTTCCCGTTCTCGGCGACGAACACCACGATCCTGGTGCTCTCCTCCCTCACCTGCCAGCTCGGCGTGTTCGCCGCCGAGCGCGGTGACGTGAAGAAGCTCCGGATGTGGTTCATCGTCACCTTCATCATGGGCGCGGTCTTCATCGGCGGCCAGGTCTTCGAGTACACCGAGCTGGTCAAGCACGAGGGCCTGTCCCTCTCCTCCGACCCGTACGGCTCGGTGTTCTACCTGACCACCGGCTTCCACGGCCTGCACGTGACGGGCGGTCTGATCGCCTTCCTGCTGGTCCTGGGCCGCACCTACGCGGCACGGAGGTTCACCCACGAACAGGCGACCGCGGCCATCGTCGTGTCCTACTACTGGCACTTCGTCGATGTCGTCTGGATCGGCCTCTTCGCCACGATCTACATGATCAAGTAGCCGGGCCCGCATCCGCGCGCGCTCCCACGAGCGCACCCACCAGAAGCATCGACGCAGAAGATCCTGACACCGGGGTAATCCGTGAAAAAGCTCTCCGCACGACGACGCCATCCGCTGGCGGCGCTCGTCGTCCTACTCCTCGCGCTGGCATGCACCGGGGGGCTGTACGCCGTGTTCGCACCCGCGGACAAGGCGCAGGCCGACGAAACCGCCCAGTCCCTCACCATCGAGGAGGGCAAGAAGCTCTACTCGGTCGGCTGCGCCAGCTGCCACGGCACCGGAGGTCAGGGCACGTCCGACGGCCCGAGCCTGGTGGGCGTGGGCGCCGCGGCCGTCGACTTCCAGGTGAGCACCGGCCGTATGCCGGCCGCCACCTCGCAGGCCGCGCAGATCCCGGACAAGCCGGCCGTCTACACGCAGGCCGAGATCGACCAGCTGGCGGCGTACATCGCCTCCCTGGGCGCCGGCCCGGCCGTCCCCACCGCCGAGCAGTACGGCCCCGAGGGCGCCGACATCGCCAAGGGCGGCGAACTGTTCCGCAACAACTGCGCGCAGTGCCACAACTTCACCGGCAAGGGCGGTGCGCTCACGCACGGCAAGTACGCCCCCAGCCTGGAGGACGTCGCTCCCAAGCACATCTACGAGGCCATGCTCACCGGCCCGCAGAACATGCCCTCCTTCCCCGACAGCACGCTGTCGGAGCAGAACAAGAAGGACATCATCGCGTACCTGGGCGAGGTCAACACCGACCAGTCCGACAGCCCGGGCGGCATGCAGCTGGGCGGGCTGGGCCCGGTCAGTGAGGGCCTGTTCGGCTGGATCTTCGGTCTCGGCGGACTGATCGCCGTCGCCGTGTGGGTCGCCGCTCGGACCGCAAAGGCCAAGAAGTCATGAGTAGCCAAGACATTCCAGAAGAGAACCTGCCCGCAGCGCAGGACACCACCCACGGCGCGGTGAAGGTCGCGGACGAGAAGAACCCGTTCGCCGACCCGGGCCTGCCGCCCCACGAGCACCGGATCCAGGACGTCGACGAGCGGGCCGCCAAGCGGTCCGAGCGCGCGGTCGCCCTGCTGTTCACGCTGTCGATGCTGGCCACCATCGGCTTCATCGCCTCGTTCGTGGCGATCCCGGTCGAGAAGATGGTCTACATCTTCCCGCTGGGCCACGTCAGCGCCCTGAACGTCGCGCTCGGCGTGACGCTCGGCATCGCCCTGTTCGCCATCGGCGCGGGCGCGGTCCACTGGGCCCGCACCCTGATGTCCGACGAGGAGCTGGCCGACGAGCGGCACGCGATCGAGGCGCCGGCGGAGGTCCGGGCCAAGGTCATGGACGACTTCCGGCAGGGTGCCAAGGAGTCGCAGCTGGGTCGCCGCAAGCTGATCCGCAACACCATGTTCGGCGCGCTCGCCCTGGTGCCGCTGTCCGGCGTCGTGCTGCTGCGCGAACTCGGGCCGCTGCCCGAGGAGAAGCTGCGCCACACCCTGTGGGCCAAGGGCAAGCTGCTCGTCAACATGAACACCAACGAGCCGATGCGTCCCTCGGACATCGTGACCGGCTCGCTGACGTTCGCCAAGCCCGAGGGCCTGGAGGAGCACGACCACAGCTTCCAGAACGAGATCGCCAAGGCCGCCCTGATGATCGTCCGCATCCAGCCGGACGACATCAAGGACAAGCGCACGATGGAGTGGGGACACGAGGGCATCCTCGCGTACTCGAAGATCTGCACCCACGTGGGCTGCCCGATCTCCCTGTACGAGCAGCAGACGCACCACGTCCTGTGCCCCTGCCACCAGTCCACCTTCGACCTCTCCGACGGTGCCAAGGTGATCTTCGGTCCCGCCGGTCACCCGCTGCCGCAGCTGCGCATCGGCGTGAACGACGAGGGTTACCTCGAAGCGCTCGCCGACTTCGACGAGCCCGTCGGTCCTGCCTTCTGGGAGCGCGGATGAGTACCAACACCAGCACCGAGTCCCGCTCCCGCGGGAAGGCGCCGGCCGGCGAGCGCGTCGCCGACTGGGCCGACGGCCGGCTCGGGATCTACTCCCTGGCCAAGGCCAACATGCGCAAGATCTTCCCGGACCACTGGTCCTTCATGCTGGGCGAGATCTGCCTCTACAGCTTCCTCATCATCATCCTCACGGGTGTGTACCTGACGCTGTTCTTCCACCCGTCGATGAACGAGGTGGAGTACCACGGCAGCTACGTGCCGCTGCAGGGCCAGCTGATGAGCGAGGCCTACAAGTCGACGCTGGACATCAGCTTCGACGTCCGTGGCGGCCTGCTGATCCGGCAGATCCACCACTGGGCCGCGGTCATCTTCCTGGCCGGCATGTTCGTGCACATGATGCGCGTCTTCTTCACCGGCGCGTTCCGCAAGCCGCGTGAGATCAACTGGCTGTTCGGCTTCCTGCTGTTCGTCCTCGGCATGTTCACCGGTTTCACCGGTTACTCGCTGCCGGACGACCTGCTCTCCGGCACCGGTGTCCGCTTCACCCAGGGCGCGATCCTGTCCGTGCCGATCGTCGGCACGTACATCTCGATGTTCCTGTTCGGCGGAGAGTTCCCCGGCACCGACTTCGTCGCGCGGTTCTACTCGATCCACATCCTGCTGCTGCCGGGCATCATGCTCGGCCTGGTGGTCGCCCACCTGATCCTGGTCTTCTACCACAAGCACACGCAGTTCGCGGGTGCCGGACGGACCAACAAGAACGTCGTGGGCATGCCGCTGCTGCCGGTCTACATGGCCAAGGCGGGAGGCTTCTTCTTCCTGGTCTTCGGCTTCACCGCCCTGATCGCCGGCATCGCGTCCATCAACCCGATCTGGAGCCTGGGCCCGTACCGTCCGGACATGGTCTCCACGGGCGCCCAGCCCGACTGGTACATGGGCTTCGCCGAGGGCCTGGTCCGCGCCATGCCCGGCTGGGAGATCAACTTCTGGGGCCACACCCTGGTCCTGGGCGTCTTCATCCCGCTGGCGATCTTCGGCCTCTTCCTGGCGATCATCGCGCTCTACCCGTTCATCGAGTCCTGGATCACCGGGGACAAGCGCGAGCACCACATCCTGGACCGGCCGCGCAACGCCCCGACCCGTACGGCCTTCGGCGTCGCCTGGGTCACGGCGTACATGATCATGTTGATCGGCGGTGGCAACGACATCTTCGCCACCCACTTCAACCTCTCGATCAACGCGGTCACCTGGTTCGTCCGCATCGGCTTCTTCGTGGGCCCGGTCATCGCGTTCGTCGTCACCAAGCGGATCTGCCTCGGCCTGCAGCGCCGGGACAAGGACAAGGTGCTGCACGGCCGCGAGTCGGGCATCATCAAGCGCCTGCCGCACGGTGAGTTCATCGAGGTGCACGAGCCGCTCAGCCAGGAGCAGATGTACACCCTCACGGCGCACGAGCAGTACAAGCCGGCCGAGATCGGCCCGGAGGTCGACGAGAACGGCGTCCGGCGCAAGGTGAAGGGCTCCGAGAAGCTGCGCGCCAAGCTCAGCGAGGCCTACTACGGCGAGGAGTCCCAGATCCCGAAGCCGACCGTCGAGGAGTACAAGGAGATCACGAGCGGCCACGGCCACCACTGATCGCCTTCGGCACCCCATCCCAGTCGCCACACGACGGCGAAGGGCCCCCGTCCGTTCTGCGGACGGGGGCCCTTCGCCGTCCCCGGAGCTGGATAGGGTGGGGTCCGGGGAACCCCGCCGGGCTCCCCGGACCCCCTACGACCATCAGGAGCGGCCATGAGCGCTGTGACCCCCGCTGGAGGCGACACCGCGGCGGGCCGCTCCTGGCCCGCCCTGCTGAACGGACTGCTGGACGGCCGGGACCTGTCCGCCGACGACACCGCCTGGGCGATGGACCTGATCATGCGCGGGGAGGCGACCGACGCGCAGATCGCCGGGTTCGCGGTCTCCCTGCGGGCCAAGGGCGAGACCGTCGAGGAGATCACCGGCTGCGTGCGGGCGCTGTACGACCACGCCCATGTGATCGAGGTGCCGGGCGCGACCGTCGACATCGTCGGCACCGGCGGGGACGGCGCCAAGACGGTGAACATCTCCACGATGTCCTCGATCGTGGTGGCCGGCACCGGGGCGAAGGTCGTCAAGCACGGCAACCGGGCCGCGTCCTCCGCCTCCGGCGCCTCCGACGTCCTGGAGAAGCTCGGCGTCAACCTGGAGCTGTCCCCGCGCCGGGTCGCCGAGGTCGTCGAGGAGGCCGGGATCACCTTCTGCTTCGCGGTGAAGTTCCACCCGGCACTGCGCCACGTGGCCGCCGCGCGCGGCCAGCTGGGCATCCGCACGGTCTTCAACTTCCTCGGCCCGCTGGCCAACCCGGCGCGGGTCAAGGCGCAGGCGGTCGGGGTCGCCGACCCGCGGATGGCGCCCATCATGGCCGGGGTCTTCGCCGGGCGCGGTCACTCCTCACTGGTGTTCCGCGGCGACGACGGTCTGGACGAGCTGACCACCACCGCCACCTCCAAGGTGTGGGTGGTCCGCGACGGCAAGGTCGACGAGGAGACCTTCGACCCGCGCGAGGTGGGCATCGAGCTGGTTCCGGTGGAGGCCCTGCGCGGAGCCGACGCCTCCTACAACGCGGAGGTCGCCCGCCGGGTGCTGGACGGCGAGGCCGGCCCGGTGCGGGACGCGGTGCTGCTGAACTCGGCGGCGGCGCTGGTCGCCCTGGAGCCGGGCCCCGGCTCCCTGACGGAGCAGATCCGCGCCGGGATGGCGAAGGCGGCCGAGTCCATCGACTCGGGGGCCGCCAAGCGGGTCCTGGAGCGCTGGGTGGCCGTCAGCAACGCCTAGGGCGGGGGACGTCCCGCGATCCGGACACGGGTTGCGGGACCTCTGCCGTCTCCCGTACTTTCCTGTCCAGGTCACGAGTGACAGCCATCAGGCCCCGGCCGGCTGTCCGGCAACCCTCCGTCCGTGGCGGGGTGCCCCGGGTGAGGACCAGGCCGTGAGCAGCAGGGCGCACGGCAAGCGCGGACCCCTCGCACACCAGGGGTCCTGGTCGTCGAGGAGCCTTCCGTGAGCAAGCGAATGCGCTAGGGCTGCCGAGCCCCGCCTCCGCGCACCCCTTCACCTCTTCCTCCGTGCTCGAGCGATGCGCGCCCGCACGGGGATTCCGCCTGCCCCACCGGGAGTTCCGCCATGTCCGTCCCCACCGCCGTCGCCGCCCCGTCCGTCCGCGCCCCGCTGCCCGTGCTGGGCCGGGACGTCACCGTCCCCCTGGTCACCGGCGGCGAGATCGGCTACGCCGCCCTCGACTACGCCGCCAGCGCCCCCGCCCTCCAGCGGGTGTGGGACGACGTGGCCGCGTACGCGCCGTACTACGGCAGCGTCCACCGGGGCGCCGGACACCTCTCCCAGCTCTCCACCGACCTGTTCGAGAAGGCCCGCCGGACCGTCGCCGGGTTCCTCGGCTGCCGCATCGAGGACAGCCCGGGCGAAGCCCGGTCCGGCAAGGGGGGTGACGGGCGACGGGAGGGCGACCAGGTGGTGTTCACCCGGTCCACCACCGACTCCCTCAACCTGCTCGCCGCCGTGCTCCCCGACGGCTGCGAGGTCTTCGTCTTCGAGACCGAGCACCACGCCTCCCTGCTGCCCTGGCGCGGTGCCCGCGTCACCGTCCTGGACGCCCCGGACAGCCACCGGCAGGCCGTCGAGACCCTGGAGCGCGCCCTCGCCGACCGCGACCCCCACGGCCCCGCCCTGGTCTGCGTCACCGGCGCCTCCAACGTCACCGGCGAGCTGTGGCCCGTACGGGAACTGGCCGCCGCCGCGCACGCGCACGGCGCCCGGATCGTGCTGGACGCCGCCCAGCTCGCCCCCCACCGCCCGGTGAACGTGCGGGACCTGGACGTCGACTGGGTCGCCTTCTCCGGACACAAGCTGTACGCGCCCTTCGGCTCCGGGGTGCTGGCCGGCCGCGCCGACTGGCTCCGGGAGGCCGAGCCCTACCTCGCGGGCGGCGGCGCCAGCCGCACGGTCACCCGGCGCGCGGACGGGGGAGTGGACGTGGAGTGGCACGAGGGCGCCGCCCGCCACGAGGCCGGCTCGCCCAACGTCATCGGCGTCCACGCCGTCGCGTCGGCCTGCGAGGCGCTCACCGAGGCCGGGTTCGACGCCCTGGCCGCCCGTGAGGAGGAGCTGGTCCGCGCGGTGCGCGAAGGGCTCGCGGACGTGCCCGAGGTGCGGTTCCTGTCGCTGTTCGGGGACGACGCCCCGCGCGTCGGGGTGCTCTCCTTCGTCGTCGAGGGCTGGAACAGCTCCCACTTCGCCGCCGCGCTGTCCGCCGAGTACGGCATCGGCGTGCGCGACGGGCTGTTCTGCGCGCACCCGCTGCTGCGCGGACTGCTCGGCGGCGACCGGGGGAGCCGGGCCGAGTGCGGCGCCCCCGGGACGGCGTCCGGCGGGGAGTCCCTCGCCGCCGTCCGGGTCAGCTTCGGCGCGGGCACGCCGGACGAGCACGTGGAGCGCTTCGTGCGCGCGGTGCGCGAACTGGTCCGGGACGGTGCCCGCTGGACCTACCGAACGGTGGACGGCCGCTGCGTCCCGGACGCCCCCGCCCGGGCGTGACGTCCCGGCGCGGGCGCGGGGGCCCGCACGCGGCCCGGGGGACGTCACGCCCGGGCGCGCGGGCTCAGCTGTCCAGGCCGATGGCGAACGCCGCCTCCAGGTCGTGCTGCGAGTACGTGCGGAACGCCACGTGCGTGTCGGTGCCCTCGACGCCCGGGATCTTGCTGATCCGGCCGGGGATGACCTCCGCCAGGTCCTCGTGCTCGCGGACCCGGACCATGGCGATCAGATCGTAGGTGCCGGTGACGGAGAAGACCTCGCTGACGCTGTCCAGCGCGGCGATCCGCTCCGCGATCTCGGGGATCCGGTCCACGCTGGTCTTGATGAGGACGATCGCGGTGATCACGGCTGGTTCTCTCCCTCGGGGGCCGGAGCAGGGGCGGCCTTCACTGTAGTCGCCCTGCCGAAACGCACCCACGCGTAGCCGAAGCCCAGCCCGAACCCGATCAGGTGCGTCAGGTACGCCACCCCCGGCTCCTCGCCCGCCCGTCCCGCCGCCGCCCACTGCAGCGCCGCCCAGAACGGCAGCACCACCCACGCCGGCAGGCGCACCGGCAGGAAGAACAGGAACGGCAGGAGACTGGTCACCCGGGCCCGGGGGAACAGGAAGAGGAACGCGCCCAGCACCGCCGAGATCGCCCCGGAGGCGCCGACCAGGGACCGCTCGGAGTCCGCGTTGACGGCGGCGTACCCCAGCAGCGCGAGGGCGCCGCAGCCGGCGTAGCACAGGGTGAACCGCACCCGGCCCATCCGTGCCTCGGTCATCGCCCCGAACACGTGGAGGAACAGCATGTTGCCGAGCAGGTGCACCCAGCCGCCGTGCACGAAGAGCGCCGTGGCGGGGGTCGGGAAGGCCTCGGGGGATCCCTCGAACAGCTCTGCGGGGACGACGCCCCAGCGCCGGAAGTAGGCCCGCTGCGCGGCCGGCGGCTCCTCCCCGGGCAGGCCCGAGACCGGCCCGATCAGGAAGACCAGGCAGCACAGCGCGACGAGGGTGCGGGTCACCGGCGCGGGGGCGCCCCGGATCGCCCCGGCGGCCGACGCGCTCCAGTTGCGGATCATGAATACAGAGCATGACGTAACCGGACGCAACCGCACGGACCGCCTCGCCGCCGTGGACGGGCGGGCGGCGAGGACCCGCCAGGCCGTAGGGTTACGAGCCACACGCACCGGGAGCCGGTGCGTCACGGACACTGGAAGGCGAACAGCCACGATGACGGTTCCCCTGCCGACCGCCTCGACGCGGTGGCGCTGCACCCTCTGCGGCAACCTCACCCGCTTCGACGTGACCCGCTCGTCGAAGGTCGTCGAGTACGTCCACCTCGATCTGGCCGGAGAGCCCAGGGTCGAGGAGCGCGAGGTGCTCGATGAGACCATCGAGTCGGTGCGGTGCCGCTGGTGCAACGCCGTGGACCAGGTGGAACTCGTGGACAGGCCGGGCGCCGGCTCCTGAGCGGGAGCGGGCCCCGCTGACGGCGACCCCCGGACGGGGGCCGTACACAGGCATTGGGGTGTGACGGATGGTGGAGACCACGGGCGGGGGGCCGCAGGACGGCGCCGCCGAGGTGCTCGACCGTCCGCTGCCCGACGGAGTGCGCCGCCGGGTCGTCCAGATCGTCGCCGACGGCTTCGGCGGGCTCACGGTCGCCGAGCTGCCCGCCCAGCTGCGGCAGTACGCGCGCTTCGCCCCGAACCGCCGCGCCAAGTTCGCCGGGAACGCCATGGCGGCGGCGCTGGAGACCGATCCGCTGTTCCGGCAGCGCATCGGGGAGAAGCTCAGAGAGGCCCAGCCGGAGCTGACCGGCGCCCTCGACTCCGGCTCCCCGCCCCCGGCCGCGGACCCGCTCGACGTGGCGGCCGCGGCCTATGTGCTCCGCCCGCCCGGCTGGGTCAAGCTGGTGACCGCCGCCGGCGAGGAGGCCCAGCGCGCCGACGCCGAGCGCGCCGACGAGGAGACCCGGGCCGAGCTGGAGCGGCTGCGCGCCGAACTCGACCGGGCCCGGGAGCACACCAGGTCCGAGACCGAGCGGCTGCGCGCCGAGCTGGAGGCGGCGAAGAAGGAGGCCGAGTCCCTCCACCGCAAGCTGCGCTCCGCCCACAGCGACGTCAGGCGCGGTGAGGCCGCCCTGCGCAAGCTGCGGGGCGAGATGGAGGCCGTGCGCGCCGAGGGCCACGCCCAGGTGTCGGCCGCGGAGAGCGAGAGCCGGCGCCTCAAGGCCCGGCTGGGGGAGACCGAGGCCGCTCTCGAGGCCGCCCGCCGGGCCGCCCGTGAGGGCCGCAGCGTCGAGGACATGCGGGTGCGGCTGCTCCTGGACACCGTGCTGGACGCCGCCCAGGGGCTCCGCCGGGAACTGGCGCTGCCCCCGGTGTCGGTCCGGCCCGCCGAGACCGTGGACGCCGTCGAACCGGGGCGCATGACCCCGAAGGACATCGCCGCCCGCGCGCTGTCCGAGCACGACCCGGCCATCCTCGACCAGTTGCTGGCGCTGCCGCAGGCGCATCTGGTGGTCGACGGCTACAACGTCACCAAGACCGGCTATCCCCAGATGCCCCTGGAGAAGCAGCGGCTGCGCCTGCTGGGCCAGCTCGCCCAGCTCGCCGCGCAGACCGGCGCCGAGGTGACCTGTGTCTTCGACGGCGCCGAACTGGCCGCGCCGGTGCTGCTCGCGCCGCCGCGCGGCGTACGGGTGCTGTTCTCCAAGCCGGGCGTCACCGCCGACGAGCTGATCCGCCAGCTGGTGCGCGCCGAGCCGCCGGGGCGGCCCGTCATCGTCGTCTCCACCGACCGCGAGGTCGCCGACGGAGTGGCCCGCGCGGGCGCCCGCCCGGTCGCCTCGGCGGTGCTCCTGAAGCGGTTCGCGTAGCGCGTCACCCACAAGGCTTACCTCACACCTCATGCGCATCCGTCCCCCGTGCAACGTACGGGATCTTTGCCCGAATTGACGGAACCGTCACGCAACGTAGTGTCAAGCAGGCGTCACTGCAGGTGAATTGAGGGGTGATAAACCCACTGTGACGAAGATTTTGTGTCCGGGGATTTGAACTGATCACAAGAGAATCACTAGGGTCTGCCTTCGAACCCTCGCTCGCGCGATCACTCTCGAGAAGGAGCTCGTCTCCGTGGCGTCCCACCGTCGTCCCAAGCAGCCGAGCCGCGCACGCGTCACCGTGCTCACCACCGCTGCAGCAGCTGCCGTCGTCATGAGCTCGCAGGCCGCCAACGCCGCCCCCAGCGAGAAGCCGAGCAAGGACGAGGTCAAGGCCAAGGTCGACAAGCTCTACGAGCAGGCGGAGCAGGCCACCGAGAAGTACAACGGCGCCAAGGAGAAGCAGGAGAAGCTCCAGAAGGAGATCTCCACGCTCCAGGACAACGTCGCCAAGGGGCAGCAGGAGCTCAACGAGCTGCGCGACGGCCTCGGTTCGATGGCCAGCGCCCAGTACCGCAGCGGCGGCCTCGACCCCTCCCTCCAGCTCTTCCTCTCCGCCGACCCGGACGACTACCTCGACAAGGCGTCCACCCTCGACCAGTTGAGCGCCCAGCAGGTCGAGGCGCTGAAGGAGATCCAGAAGAAGCAGCGCGAACTCGCCCAGCAGCGCTCCGAGGCGTCCGGGAAGCTCGAGGACCTCTCCGCCACCCGCACCGAACTGGGCAAGAAGAAGAAGGAGGTCCAGGGCAAGCTCTCCTCCGCGCAGAAGCTGCTCAACAGCCTCAGCGCCGCGGAGAAGCAGCAGCTCGCCCAGGAGGAGAGCCGCGCCACCCGCGCCAGCGAGCGTGAGGCGCTCAACGTCAACGTCCCGGCCGGCTCCGGCCGCGCCGCCGCCGCCTTCGCCGCCGCCCAGAGCAAGATCGGCACCCCCTACGTCTACGGCGCCACCGGCCCGTCCTCCTTCGACTGCTCCGGCCTGACCTCCTGGGCCTACGCGCAGGCCGGCGTCGGCATCCCGCGCACCTCCGAGGCGCAGACCGGCGCGGGCACCAAGATCTACTCGATGAGCCAGCTCAAGGTCGGCGACCTCGTCTTCTTCTTCAACGACCTGCACCACGTGGGTCTCTACGCGGGCAACGGCCAGGTGCTGCACGCCCCACGCACCGGCACCGTCGTGCGCTACGAGTCGATGAACACCATCGGCGGCCCGTTCATGTTCGGCGTCCGCGTCTAGCCGCCCCCGTTCGGGGGATTCGCACTCCCGTCGATCTTCTCCGCGCCCCGCCTCCGACGCAGGTCGGAGGCGGGGCGTCACTGTGGGCGAGCGCTTCGGCCACGGGTCCGTGCGGTGCCGTGACGGCTACTGTCTGCCGCGTTTCCCGTCCGCCAGTGGAAGGAGCGCGGCTTCCCGTGGGGTCCCACCGCCGTACCGCACCCTCGTCCGGATCCGACCGGGGCGCCGCCGTCGCCCTCGGCCTGCTGTCCGCGGCGGCCACCGCCCTCGCCGCCGTACCGGCCGCGGCCGCACCGCACGACGTCACCCTGGCCGAGGTGGACCGCCTGTACCGGGAGGCCGAGAAGGCGACCGAGGCGTACAACGAGGCCGACGAGCGCGCCGACGGACTGCGCCGGCGGATCGCCACCGCACAGGACGGGATCGCCCGGCAGCAGGCGCGGGTCAACGCCATGCGGGAGTCGCTGGGTTCGCTGGCCGGCGCCCAGTACCGCTCCGGCGGCCTGGATCCCGCCCTCGCCCTGCTGCTCTCCGACGACCCGCAGGACTACCTCGAGAAGGCCTCCGCGCTGGACCGGATCGCCGTCCACCGGGCCGGTGAGCTGAGGAGGCTGAAGGGCGCCCTGCGCTCCCTCGCCCAGGACCGCGCGGAGGCGGCCGGGAAGCTCGGCGCGCTGCGGAGGAGCCGCGAGGCCGTCGCCGCGCACAAACGGACCGTCGAGCGCAAGCTCGCCGAGGCCCGCAGGCTGCTCGACTCCCTCCCGGCCGGCGAACGCGCCGCCTGGGACCGCGCCACCCGCTCCGCACGCACGGACCCGCCCGCCCCGGGCGCGGCCCCCGCCTCGGGCCGCGCGGCCGCCGCCGTCGCGGCGGCCCGTTCCGCCCTCGGCAGGCCCTACGTCTGGGGCGCCAACGGCCCCTCCTCCTTCGACTGCTCCGGACTGACCCAGTGGTCGTACGCCCAGGCCGGGGTCGCGCTGCCGCGCACCTCGCAGGCCCAGCGGTACGCCGGCCGGCGGGTCCCGCTGTCCGAGGCGCGCCCCGGCGACCTGGTCGTCTACCGCTCCGACGCCTCCCACGTCGGGATGTACATGGGCAACGGCCAGGTGATCCACGCGCCCCACCCCGGCGCCCCGGTGCGCTACGACCCGGTCGGGATGATGCCGGTCTCGTCGGTCACCAGGGTCTGACCGCGCCGGCCCGGCCCCGTACCCTCGGGAAGGTGGCTGGTCGAAGGCGGGTGTCGGGTGCGCCGGTGATGGCGCTGTGTCTGCTGCTGGTCTCCCTGGTGGGGTGCGGCGGGGGGCCGGCCGTGGACGCCGCCCGTGCGGAGGTGCAGTCGCTCCTCGACCGCCGCGCGGAGGCGGTCCTCGACCGCGACGCCGCCGCGTACGCCCGCACCGGCACCCGGGCCGGGTTCGCCAACCTGCGCGCGGTGCCGCTCGCGGACTGGTCCTACCGGGTCACCGCCCTCGACCGCACCGGCGACACCGCCACCGCCTCCGCCGACCTGAGCTACCGCGTCGAGGGCCACGACCGGTCCCCGGTCACCACCGCCCGCTCCCTGGGCCTGAGCCGGGACCGGGACGGCCGCTGGTCCGTCGACTCCGACCGGCCGGCGGAGAAGTCCGGCCAGCAGCTGTGGGACCAGGGGGCCGCACACGCCGTCCGGGGCGGGCGGAGCCTGGTCCTCGGCGTCGGACAGCCCGACGGGAAGCTGCGGGAGTACGCCGAACTGGCCGACCGCGCGGTGCCCGCGGTTTCCGACGCGTGGGGCCGGGAATGGGCCCGGAGCGTGGTCGTCCTGGTCCCGGAGACCCTGGAGGGCATGGCGGGCCTGCTGGGCTCGCCCGCCTCCTCCTACCGGGGCATCGCGGCGGTCACCACCGGCGCCACCGGCACGGACGGGCGGGCCCCGGCGGACCGGGTCATCGTCAATCCGGAGGCCTTCGGACTCCTCGGCGACCAGGGCCGGCAGGTCGTCCTCACCCATGAGACCGCCCACGTCGCCACCCGCTCCCACACCTCCGCCGCGACCCCGCTGTGGCTGTCCGAGGGGTTCGCCGACTGGGTCGGCTACCGGGGCGGCGACCGCGCCCCCGCCGAGGCCGCGCCGGAACTCGCCCGCGCGGTGGGCCGGGGCGAGGTGCCCGACGGACTGCCCGACGACGAGGACTTCGGCTTCGCGGGCGACGCGGACCGCCTCGCCCGCGCCTACGAGAGCGGCTGGCTGGCCTGCCGCCTCATCGCCGACCACTGGGGCGAGGACCGCCTCGGCGCGTTCTACCGCGCCGTGGGCGCGCACGAGGACCGCGAGGGCGCGGTGGAGGACGCGATGCACCGGATCCTCGGCACCACCCGCGAGGAGTTCACGGCCCGGTGGCGGGAGTACGTGAGGGACGCGCTGGGCTGAGCGGCGACGGCCGGCCGTCAGCCGCGGGCGCTCCCGCCTCCCCCGGTGCCCGAACGGCCCGGGAGGCACCCCGATGGCGCCGGGCCGCGCCCGACCCGCGGCGGACGGCCGCCGAGGTCAGGACGAGACCGGCGTCCCGGCGGCACGGGCCGGCCCGGGAACCCGGGGGAGCGACCTCCGGCGGGGCACCGTCGCACACCACAGCACCCGCGCCGCCAGCAGCGCCGCCGCCACCAGAAGCCCGTTGCGCACCACCAGCAGGCCGATCCCGAGCGCGTCGCTCGCCACGACATGGGCGAACCACACGGGAAACTCCAGCACCGTCACCAGCGACGCCGCCAGCACCAGCCCGACCGGCGCCCCCATCCTGCTCCCCCGGAAGCACAGGCACACCGCCCCGAGCCCGACCAGCCACACCATGTACTGCGGACTGATCACCCGGCTCGTCGTGGTGAACATCAGCACCGCCACGAACGCCGCGTCCGCCACGGTGTGCGCCTCGAAGCGGACGGCCTTCGTCCGCCACAGCACCAGCCAGGCCAGCGCGGCCCCGCTCAGAAGCAGCGCCCCCGTGCTCACCCGGCTCACGTACGGGCCCAGGAACTCGACCGAGCCGTAGTTGAGCAGCACCTCGCCCTCCCAGCCGTGATGCCGGGCCACGTGGAACACGAGCGCCCCCAGCGACTCCACCTCCGTCCCCCGGTCCCGCTGGAAGCCGAGGAACGCGAACGCCCCCGGCATCAGCACGGCGAACAGGCCGGCCACCCCGGCGCCGGTCACCGCCGCCGACACCCACGCACCGCGCCGCCGCACCGCGAGCAGCAGCAGTACCGGCCACACCTTCACCAGCGCCCCGAAACCGGCGAGCGCCCCCGCCGACCGGGGGTACCGGGCGGCGGCCAGCAGCGCGGCCACGGCGACCGCGGTCACCATCACGTCGTAGCGCGCGTACACCGTCGGCCCGAGCAGCGGCACGCCCGCCACCCACACCCAGGCACCGCGCGGCGACCGGCCGCTACGGCGGCCGGCGTACCGCAGCAGGCACAGGGTGGCCAGGTCGGCGAGACAGGCCAGGACGAAGAAGGCGGTGGCGTACTCCAGGAACGGCAGCAGGCCGGGGGAGAGGACCGCCAGGGCCGCGGCGGGCGGGTACTGCCAGGTGACGTCGTCCAGCGGGAACGTCCCGGTGCGCAGGACGTCGTACCAGCCCCGGTAGATGACCGACACGTCGCTGGTGACGTCGGGGCCGGGGAAGACCACCACCTTCAGCACGCACAGCAGCAGGGCGGCCCGGGTCAGCCCCCACAGAAGCAGCAGCGGGGCGAGGGAGCCCCGCACGGCCGTCGTCCTCATGCGCTCCCTGCCCGTCCGGTGTGCGGTCGTGAGGGGCCATGATGTCCCGGACACCCGTGCACGTGCCACAGAGCGGCACCGTGACGGGCGGCGCACCCCCGTTCGATAGGGTCGGCGGCGATGCACAAGACCCTGATCGTCACCAACGACTTCCCGCCCCGCCCCGGCGGCATCCAGGCGTTCCTGCACAACATGGCGCTGCGGCTCGACCCGGAACGGCTCGTCGTCTACGCCTCCACCTGGAAGCGCTCCCGGGAGGGCGTCGAGGCCACCGCCGCCTTCGACGCCGAGCAGCCCTTCACCGTCGTGCGCGACCGTACGACGATGCTGCTGCCCACCCCGGCGGTCACCCGGCGGGCCGTCGGACTGCTGCGCGAGCACGGGTGCGCCTCGGTGTGGTTCGGGGCGGCGGCACCGCTCGGCCTGATGGCGCCGGCGCTGCGCCGGGCGGGCGCGGAGCGGATCGTGGCCACCACCCACGGCCACGAGGCGGGCTGGGCCCAGCTCCCCGCCGCGCGGCGGCTGCTGCGCCGGATCGGGGAGTCCACGGACACGATCACCTACCTCGGCGAGTACACGCGCTCCCGGATCGCCTCCGCGCTCACCCCGGAGGCCGCCGCGCGGATGGTGCAGCTGCCGCCGGGCGTCGACGAGAAGACCTTCCACCCCGGCTCGGGCGGCGACGAGGTGCGGGCGCGCCTCGGGCTGACCGACCGGCCGGTGGTCGTGTGCGTCTCCCGGCTGGTGCCGCGCAAGGGGCAGGACACGCTGATCCGGGCGATGCCCGCGATCCTGGCCGCCGAGCCGGACGCCGTGCTGCTGGTCGTCGGCGGCGGCCCCTACGAGAAGGAGCTGCGCCGGCTCGCCCGGGACACCGGCGTCGCCGGCTCCGTCCGCTTCACCGGCTCCGTCCCCTGGTCCGCACTGCCCGCCCACTACGGCGCCGGGGACGTCTTCGCCATGCCCTGCCGCACCCGGCGCGGGGGCCTGGACGTGGAGGGCCTGGGCATCGTCTACCTGGAGGCCTCCGCGACCGGCCTCCCGGTCGTCGCCGGCGACTCCGGCGGCGCCCCCGACGCGGTCCTCGACGGCGAGACCGGCTGGGTCGTCCCCGGTGACGCGCCCGACCAGACCGCGGACCGCGTCATCACCCTCCTGGGCGACGGGGAACTGCGCCGCAGGATGGGCGAGCGGGGCAGGGAGTGGGTCGAACAGAAGTGGCGCTGGGACCTGTTGGCGGAGCGCCTGAAGGAGCTGCTCTGACGGGGCCGTTGCGAAGAACGCCGTCGGGGGCGGCCCCGACGGCGCTCGGGAGACATCCCGAACCGGGCCCGGTCAGGCCCTACTTGGCGTAGATCGCCTCGATCTCGTGCGCGTAGTCCTTGGCCACGACATTCCGCTTCAGCTTCAGCGAAGGCGTCAGGTGCCCCGACTCCTCGGTGAACTGCGCCGGCAGAACACGGAACTTCCGCACCGACTCCGCCTTGGACACCGCCGCGTTGCCGTCGTCGACGGCGGCCTGGATCGCCGCGAGCAGATCGGGGTCCTCGCTCAGCGACTCCGCCGTCGACCCGGCCGGCTTGCCGTGCTCCGCGCACCACCGGCCCAGGAACTCCTCGTCGAGGGTGACCAGCGCGCCCACGAACGGCCGTCCGTCGCCCACGACCATGCACTCCGCGACCAGCGCGTGCGCCCGGATCCGGTCCTCGATGACCGCCGGGGCGACGTTCTTGCCGCCCGCCGTCACCAGGATCTCCTTCTTGCGGCCGGTGATCCGCAGATAGCCGTCCTCGTCCAGGGTGCCGATGTCCCCGGTGTGGAACCACCCGTCGGCGAGCGCCTCGGCGGTCGCGCCCGGGTTGTTCCAGTACTCCTTGAACAGGTGCTCGCCGTGCAGCAGCACCTCGCCGTCGTCCGCTATCCGCACGACCGAGCCGGGCAGCGGCTGGCCGACCGTGCCGATCTTCTGCCGGTCCCACGGGTTGAACGCGGTGGCCGCGCAGGACTCGGTCAGCCCGTAGCCCTCCAGCACGCTGAAGCCGATGCCGCGGAAGAAGTGGCCCAGGCGCTCGCCCAGCGGGGCGCCGCCCGAGATGGCGTGCTCGCCGCGCCCGCCCAGCACCGCCCGCAGCTTGCCGTAGACCAGCTTGTCGAACACCTTGTGCTTGATCCTCAGGCCGAACGACGGCCCGGACGGGGTGTCCAGCGCCCGGCTGTAGGCGATCGCCGTGTCCGCCGCCCTGTCGAAGATCCTGCCCTTGCCGTCGGCCTGCGCCTTGGCCCGCGCCGAGTTGTAGACCTTCTCGAAGACGCGCGGCACGCCCAGGATCAGCGTCGGCCGGAACGCGGCCAGTTCGTCGGTGAGGTTCTTGATGTCGGGCACGCAGCCCAGCCTGATCGGCGCCATCATGGGCGCGATCTGCACCAGCCGCCCGAAGACGTGCGCGAGCGGCAGGAACAGCAGCACGGAGCACTCGCCCGTGCGGAACAGCGGACGCAGCCGCTCCACGATGTTGCCGCACTCGGCGAAGAAGCTGCGGTGGGTGAGCACACAGCCCTTGGGCCGTCCGGTCGTGCCGGAGGTGTAGACGATGGTGGCGGGGTCGTCCGCCTTCGCGGACGAGCTGCGCTCCTCGACCGTCTCGTCGGCGACGTCCTGCCCGAGCCGGCCCAGCTCCTTGATCCCGCCGGCCTCGATCTGCCACAGGTTCCTCAGCTCGGGCAGCCGGTCGCGCACCGACTCCACGGCCGCGGCGTGGACGTCGAGCTCCACGAAGCAGGCGGTGGCGCCGGAGTCGCCGAGGATCCACGCCACCTGCTCCGGCGAGCTGGTCTCGTACACCGGCACGGTCACCGCGCCGGCGCTCCAGATCGCGAAGTCCAGCAGCGTCCACTCGTAACGGGTGCGGGACATCAGGCCGACCCGGTCGCCGGGCCGCACCCCGGCGGCGATCATGCCCTTGGCGGCCGCCCGCACCTCGGCCAGGAAGGCGGTGGCCGTCACGTCCTGCCAGGCGCCGTCCACCTTGCGGGCGATGACGGCGACGTCGGGGTGCTGCGCGGCGTTTCTCCGGACGATGTCGGTCAGGTTGCCGTCCGCGGGGACCTCGTACAAAGCCGGAAGGCTGAACTCGCGCAAGACTGCTGCTCCTCTTAGGGCGCCGGCGCCACGACGTTGTGCGATGCGACGGTGCGGTCCAAGGCTCGGGCGGGTGCTCGCGAATTCACATGTTGAAATCCCGAGCACGACTGGACTGCCCGGACGTTACCCGTCGGTATGGCTTCTGCGACAGGGGGGCCCGACGAGATGTTCGCTGCGTCACACAGGTGGATGTTTCTTTGCGCACAGTAGTCCACCCCCTCACCGACGAGCCAGTAACCGCAGGTCCGTACGCCATTGTTCCCGCGGACCGCGCGCGCTTACCCTTGATCGCCATGGCACCCACATCAGGCGGAGAGCGGCGCACGCGCGTCCACGTGGTCAGCGACGTGCACGGCAACGCCCGTGACCTGGCCCGGGCGGGCGAGGGCGCCGACGCCCTGATCTGCCTGGGCGACCTGGTGCTCTTCCTCGACTACGCCGACCACTCCCGCGGCATCTTCCCCGACCTGTTCGGCGAGGAGAACACCGACCGCATCGTGGAGCTGCGCACCGCCCGCCGCTTCGAGGAGGCGCGCGAGTTCCAGCGCCGGCTGTGGGCGGGCATCGGCACGGACCGGGCCGCCGCGATCGAGAAGGCGGTGCGCAGGCAGTACGCCGAACTGTTCGCCGCGTTCCCCGTCCCGACGTACGCGACGTACGGCAACGTCGACATGCCGCCCCTGTGGCCGGAGTACGCGGGCCCCGGCACCACCGTGCTGGACGGGCAGCGGGTGGAGATCGGCGGCCGGACCTTCGGCTTCGTCGGCGGCGGCCTGCGCACGCCGATGCGCACGCCGTACGAGATCGACGACGAGGAGTACGCGGCGAAGATCGAGGCCGTGGGCGAGGTCGACGTGCTGTGCACGCACATCCCGCCGGAGGTGCCCGAGCTGGTCTACGACACCGTCGCGCGCCGCTTCGAACGCGGCAGCCGGGCCCTGCTGGACGCCATCCGCCGCACCCGGCCCCGCTACTCCCTGTTCGGACACGTCCACCAGCCGCTGGCGCGGCGGATGCGGATCGGCGCCACCGAGTGCGTGAACGTGGGGCACTTCGCGAGCAGCGGGAAGCCCTGGGCGCTCGAGTGGTGAGGCCGGAAGGGCGCGGATGTCCCAGGTCGGGTGAGTTCCGCCGGTCCGGCGCGCGGTAGCCTTCCGCTGCACGCGCGTGCGCTGTGTGCCCGGCGCACGGCGACGACGACTACCGGCCCGCATCTGGAGGAGCCACGGCGATGGCGGAACACACCAGCTCGAGCATCACGATCGAGGCGGCGGCGGCCGACGTCATGGGGGTGATCGCCGACTTCGCCCGCTATCCGGACTGGACCGGTGAGGTGAAGGAGGCCGAGGTCCTCGCGACCGACGCCGAGGGCCGCGCCGAGCAGGTGCGTCTCGTCATGGACGCCGGCGCGATCAAGGACGACCAGACCCTGGCGTACACCTGGACCGGGCAGCACGAGGTCTCGTGGACCCTGGTGAAGTCCCAGATGCTCCGCTCCCTCGACGGCTCCTACACCCTCACCCCGGCCGCCCCCGGCACCACCGAGGTCACCTACCGCCTCACCGTCGACGTCAAGATCCCCATGCTCGGCATGATCAAGCGCAAGGCCGAGAAGGTCATCATCGACCGCGCCCTGGCCGGCCTGAAGAAGCGCGTGGAGTCGGCCCCGAAGTAGCCGTACGCGGCTGCGGGCCGTCCTGCCCCCCGTGCCCCGAGGGCCCGGGAGGCACCCCGCGGGCGCGGGCGGGCAGAACCCGCCCCCGTCCGGCGTCGGTTACCGTTCACCCCCATGCGCACCCTCCTGATCACGGGCCCCGGCGGCAGCGGCCGCACCACGACCGCCGCCGCCACCGCGCTCGCCGCGGCCCGCGGGGGCGCCCGCACCCTGCTGCTCGGCACCGACCGCACGGACACCCCGGGCGCGGTGCTGGGGGACGGGACCGACCCGCGCCTCACCGTGCGCCGCGTCGACCCCGACACGGACTTCCGCGCCGACCTCGCCGCCCTCCAGGACCGGGCCGCCCCCGCACTGGACCTCCTCGGCGGCGCCCGTCTCGAAGCCGAGGAGATCGCCCCGCTCCCCGGCGCCGAGGAGCTCGCCGTACTGCGCGCCCTGCGCGACGCCACGCTGGCAAAGGACGCGCACGACCTCGTCGTCGTGGACCTCCCGCCCACCCCGCGCGCCCTCTCCCTGCTCGCCCTCCCCGAGGAGCTCCGCCGCTACCTGCGCCGCCTCCTCCCGCCCGAGCGGCAGGCCGCCCGCGCCCTGCGCCCGGTGCTCGGCCGCCTCGCCGGCGTCCCGATGCCCGCCGACTGGCTCTACCGGACGGCGGCCCGCCTGGACCTGCAGCTGGCCGCGGTCGAGGCCGTGCTCGCCGACCGCGACACCGTCGTGCGCCTGGTCGCCGAACCGGGACCGGCCGGCGCCGACGCCGTACGCACCGCCGCCCTCGGACTCGCCCTGCGCGGACTGCGCGCCGACGTGCTGATCGCGAACCGCGTCCTGCCGGAGAGCGACGCGGACGGCTGGCTCGCCGGCCCCGTCGCCCAGCAGCGCAAGACCCTGGAGGAGTGGCGCGAGTCCTACGACGTCCACCCCGTCGCCCACCTGGGCCGCGATCCGCGCGGCGGCGACGACCTGGCCGCACTGGCGGTGCCCGGTGCCGGGGCGGCGCCCGGCACGGTCCCCTGGCCGGTCACCGACCGGCTCGCCGAGGACGGCGTCCTCGTCTGGCACCTCCCCCTCCCCGGCGCCCGCCGCGACGAACTCGACCTGATCCGGCGCGGCGACGAGATCGTCGTCACCGCCGGACCGTTCCGCCGCATCGTCCCGCTGCCCTCCGCGCTGCGCCGCTGCACCGTGGCCGGCGCCGCCCTGCGCGACGGCGAGCTCCGCGTCCGGTTCCGGCCCGATCCGGCGCTGTGGCCGCGCACCCGCTGAAGCGACGGCGCCCGTTCGGGTACCGTCGAAGGGGCCAGCCGTAGTCAGGAGTCCGTCATGAGCGAACAGCTCCCCCCGTCCGACGACACCGGGGACGACACCGTCGACCGGCCGGCGGACGACGCACCGGCGGCCGAGACGCACGCCGACGCCTGGGCGACCGCCGCCGCCGAGGACCTGGAGGCGGAGAAGGCCCGCCGCCGCGACCGGTACGGACCGCCGCCCGGCTCCGCCGCCGAGGAGCTGATGAAGCTCGTCGACGCGGTCGCCGACAAGCTCTCCGGCCTGCGGTCCCCGCTGTTCGGCGCGGTCGGCGGACCCGCCGCCCAGCAGGTGGTGCGGCAGGTCGTCCAGCAGGCGAAGGCCGCCGTCGAACCCGTCATCGAACGCAACCCCGAGGTCTTCGACCACCTCGCCGCCGCCGGCAACGAACTCCTCGCCGCCTACCGTTCCGCCGTACAGGACCAGGAGCGCCGCTGGACGGCCCGCGAGTCCGACCCCCGCGACCTCGACGAGCGCCGCGACCGGGGCGACGACCCCGGCACCGGCCCCGGCGAACACATCGACCTGGACTGACACCACGGTCCCCGGCGGGTCCGGCGGGGTTCCCGTGACCCCCTCCGGACCGCCCAGCGTGCGGACGCCGGGCCCTCGACGGCAGCGCCTCGGGTACCGTTGGCGGTAGCGGGGCTCGACCGGAACTGAGGGATTCATGGGACTCACCATCGGCGTCGACATCGGCGGCACGAAGATCGCGGCCGGCGTGGTCGACGAGGAAGGCAACATCCTCTCGACCCACAAGGTGCCGACCCCGGGCACGCCCGAGGAGATCGTGGACGCCATCGCCTCCGCGGTGGAGGGGGCGCGCACCGGACACGACATCGTCGGCGTGGGCATCGGTGCGGCCGGATACGTCAACCGCCAGCGCTCGACGGTGTACTTCGCGCCCAACATCGACTGGCGCAACGAGCCGCTCAAGGAGAAGGTCGAGGCCCGCACGGGCCTCCCGGTCGTCGTGGAGAACGACGCCAACGCCGCGGCCTGGGGCGAGTACAAGTTCGGCGCGGGCGCCGGCCACCGCAACGTCATCTGCATCACGCTCGGCACCGGTCTCGGCGGCGGCGTGATCATCGGCAACAAGCTGCGGCGCGGCCACTTCGGCGTGGCCGCCGAGTTCGGCCACATCCGCATGGTGCCGGACGGCCTGCTGTGCGGCTGCGGCTCGCAGGGCTGCTGGGAGCAGTACGCCTCCGGCCGCGCTCTCGTCCGCTACGCCAAGCAGCGCGCCAACGCCACCCCGGAGAACGCGGAGACCCTGCTCTCCCTCGGCGACGGCACCCCCGAGGGCATCGAGGGCAAGCACGTCTCCATGGCCGCCCGCCAGGGCGACCGGGTGGCCGTGGACTCCTACCGCGAGCTGGCCCGCTGGGTCGGCGCCGGCCTCGCCGACCTGGCCTCCCTCTTCGACCCCTCCGCGTTCATCGTCGGCGGTGGCCTCTCGGACGAGGGCGAGCTGGTCCTCGGCCCGATCCGCAAGTCCTACAAGCGCTGGCTGGTGGGCGGCAACTGGCGCCCGGTCGCCGACGTCCTCGGCGCCCAGCTCGGCAACAAGGCGGGCCTGGTCGGCGCGGCCGACCTGGCCCGGGAGCCCGACCCGGTCATGTGACCACCCCTGCCCACCCGCACGGCCGCGCCCGCCCGATCCCCTCAGGGGACGGCGGGCGCGGCCGTCGCCGTGGGAGTCGCTACGGCGGCGACAGGAACACGACGACGTCCGTCTCCTCGCCGTGCACGGCCTCGGGTTCCTCCCACCCCCGGCGGCGGTAGAAGGCGAGTGCGTCGTGTGCCCGGTCCCAGGTCAGCAACCAGGATCGGCCGCCGGGCGCGGCGGTGGTGAGGTCGGACAGCAGCCGTCCGCCCAGACCGGTCCCGCGGGCGCGGGGACGAACCCCCAGCTCGTCGACCTCGAAGGAACCGATCAGCAGTTCAGCGACCCGCTCGGCGCCCAGGCGTCGCAGCACCTTGCCGTAGGCCCGGTCCGTGGGGAACGGAGCCCGGGTGGTCCACCCGGTGGCGAACCCCGCCACGGCACCGGACTCGTCCACGGCGAGGACGGCCCGGAACCCGGGGCGATGCACGTCCCCCCTCAGGCGTTCCCGGAAGTCGTGCCGCACGGCGGCCGGGGAGCGGTGGGCCCAGGGCGGAGCGGTGAAGATCTCGACGTAGGCGTCGCCGAGGGCGTCCAGAACGCCGAGGACCGCAGGGCCGGAACCCCGCACGATCCTCATCGCCGCGCCTGCGGGTCGTCGCCGCCGTGCATCCGGGCCACGGGAAGCAGCATCAGGGCGGCCACTCCGCCCAGCAGGCCGAAGGCGAGGTGGAAGTCGCCCGTGGAGTCACGCAGCGCACCCACCAGCACCGGCGCCAGTGCGGCGCAGGCGTAGCCGACGAAGGAGGCCATCGCGCTCATCCGGCCGGCCTCGGCGGAGTCGCGGCTGGACACCACCGGCAGGGTGAGGACGAGGGTGAACAGACCACCGTGGCCGATGCCCAACGCGACGATCCACAGCCACGTCGCCGCGTCCGGGGCGAAGGCCAGGCCCAGGAACCCGACGGCCGTCAGCGAGATGGTCGGCGCCAGGCCCCGGCGCGTGCTCCGGCCCTCACCCAGCAGCGCCGGCACCGCCAGCATGGACACGACCTGGAGGGAGATCATCACGGTCAGCAGCAGGCCGGCCCCCGCGGCGCTGTGGCCACCGTCGTCCTGCAACAGCGCCGCCACCCAGGCCAGTTCGCAGTAGTACAGCGCGGAGTTGCCCGCGGCCAGTGCGGTGACCCGCCATGCCCCGGCGCTGCGCCAGGGCAGACCGCGGGTCACCGGCCCCGACGGCGCGGCGGCGCCGTCCGGCCCGAGGGCGCGTCCGGCCGCGGACCACAGCACGCCGCCGGCCAGCGCCAGGACCGCCCATGAGGCCAGGGCGCCCGGCCAGGAGCCGATCGCCTCGGCCAGCGGCGCGCTGACCCCGGCCGCGACCGCGCCGCCGAGTCCGAGACCGGCCGTGCAGATGCCGGTGACCAGCCCCACCCGGTCGGCGAAGCGGGCCTTGACCACGGCGGGCAGCAGGGTCTGCGCCATCGCGATCCCGGCTCCGGCCGCAGCGGAGCAGCTCAGTTGCAGCCAGGAGGAGGCCCCGGCGGCGCGCGCCGCGGTGGCCAGGGTGATGACGGCCAGCCCCAGCAACACGCCACGGTGCAGCCCGAACCGGCGGGCGACGACCGCGGCGGCGGGCGCGCAGACTCCCATGGCCAGCGTGGGGACGGTGGTCAGCAACGACAGGCCGGTCGCCGATAAGTGCAGGTCCGAGCGGATGCGGTCGGCCAGTGGTGACACCGCCGCGATCGCCGGCCGGAGGTTGGCCGCCGCGACGAACAGCGCTACGGCGGTCAGTCCGAGCGCGGAGCGCGCCGACTGCGCCGAGGCGGCCGGATGGTCCTGGGTGTGCATCGTGGCCCCTTCGGGATGATCTCGGATATCTACTGTCCGCATTGCTATCACAACTCGGATGGAAAATGTCCGGGGACCGCTAGGGTGGTGCCATGAAGCTGTCCAACGGCGTGGAGTGGGCACTGCACGGTTGCGTGACCCTCAGTCAGAGCCGCGGCCCGGTACAGGCCACCAGGCTCGCTGAGCTGCACGGCATCCCGCGGGCCTACCTGGCCAAACACCTGCAGGCACTGTCCCGCGCGGGAATCGTCCACGCGACGGCCGGTCAGGTCGGCGGCTACGTCCTCACCCGGCCCGCGGCCTCGGTCACCATGCTCGAAGTGGTCCGGGCCATCGACGGCGTCGAGCCGGCGTACCGGTGCACGGAGATCCGGCAACGCGGACCGCTGGCCGTCCCCGCCGAGCAGTGCGAACGCCCGTGCGCCATCGCCCGCGCCATGGCGGCGGCGCAGGAGGCGTGGTACCGCGCCCTCGCCGCCGTGTCGATCGCGGACCTGGCCGCCGCCATCGACGGCGACAGCGACGGCACGGCGATGGCGGACGTCCGGCGCTGGCTGGCGGACTCCCACCGCTGACCGCTGCCGGCGGGGCGTCCGTCCGCCCGGCCGGTCCGTCTCCTCGATGTGTCCGGTCGGCGTATCTTGATCCGCATGGCGACGACTCCGCTGCTGCCCGACTCCCGGACCGAGTCCGACGGTTCGGCCGTCATCCGGGTGCTCGGCTACAACATCCGTTCGATGCGGGACGACACCGGCGCCCTCGCGCGGGTGATCACCGCCTGCGCTCCCGACCTCGTCCTGCTCCAGGAGGCGCCGCGGTTCTTCCGCTGGCGCAAGAAGCTGGCCCGGCTCGCCTCACGGACGGGCCTCGTCATCCTCTCCGGGGGCGCCACCGCCGCCGGCCCGGCGATCCTGTGCTCGCTGCGGGCGGCCGTCGAGCGCACCGAGGACGTGCTGCTGCCGCTGACCCCGGGGCAGCACCGGCGCGGGTTCGCCACCGCCGTGGTGCGGTTCGGGGGCGCCCGGCTCGGGGTGCTGAGCTGTCACCTGTCGCTGGAGAGGAACGAGCGGTACGAGCAGGGCGGCATGCTCCTCGACCGGCTCGCCGGGATGGGCGTCGAGCACGCGGTCGCGGGCGGGGACCTCAACGAGCCGCCGGACGGACGCACCTTCCGGCGGCTCGCCGGGTCGCTCACCGACTGCCGGGCCGCCGCTCCCTGGGGCGGTGAGCACACCTGGGTCCGCGGCGGGCCCCACCGGCGGATCGACGCCCTCTTCGCCACCAAGGGCGTCGAGGTGCTGGGCTGCGGGGTCCCGCTCGAACAGCCCGGGGTGAGCGCGGCGGACCTGAGGGCGGCCACGGACCACCTTCCGGTGCTGGCCGCCCTCCGGGTGCCCGCCGCCTGACGGCCCTCAGACCACCGCGCCCCGGCCCGGATCGTCGTCGTCCTCGTCGTCCGTGCGCATGCGCGTCACCAGCGTGGCGAAGCCGCCCAGGAAGCCGCCGATGCACAGGGTGGTCAGCCACCAGGTCATCTCCCAGCCGAGCAGCGTCGCCAGCAGGAGCAGGAGCGGACCGCCGAGCACCCCCAGCCAGGCGAACCTGGAGGTGACGTCGGCATCCGGCAGCGGGGGCGGCTCGGGCGGGACGAAGTGGCCCTCGTCGGACTCGTCGGGGCCGTCGTCCGAGGGCTCGGCCACGCTGTAGTCGCGCGGGCCGCCGACGCCGGGCGCGAAGGAGACGGAACCGCCCAGCGGCTTGGCCGGCTTGTCCTCGGCCTTCCGGGGCGCCTCGGCCTCCACCCCGCCCTCGTTCGTCTCGGGCTCCAGCAGGGCGAGGTCCTCGACCGACTTGAACGGCTTGGCGCCCGGCGGGTCCGGCGGCTCCTCGCCGTACCCGGCGACGATCGCCTCCCACGCGGCGGTCTCGTCGAAGGGGGCCCCCTTCTCCTCGGGCTCGCGGTCCTCACGGCCCTCGCGGTCCTCGCGGTCCGAGTCGTGCTCAGCCACCTGCGGTCGTCCCTTCCTTGCCGAGACCGGGGTCTCCGACGGCGCCGGGCGCGAGCCGGCCGATGAACGCGGTGCTCTCCTGGAAGATCCGCTCCGCGTCATGGTCCAACGTCGCCACGTGGTAGCTCTGTTCCAGCAGGACCTCCGTGACGTCCGCCGACGACACCCGGCCGAGGATCCGCGCCGAGTCCGCCGGCGGCACCACGTGGTCCTGCGGGCTGCGCATGAGCAGCAGGGGCTGGGTGACCCGGGGCAGCTCGCCGTCCACGAGGCGGAAGAAGTTCCGCAGGGAGTGCGCCGCGTGCAGCGGCACCCGGTCGTAGCCGAGCTCCCTGCTCGACGGCCTGGCGATGTCGCTCGCGATGCCCTTCGTCGCCGGGACGAGGTGGCGGAGCACCGGAAGGGCGTGCGCGGCCACCCCGTGCACCTTGTTCGCGGGGTTGACGAGCATCACCCCGCTCACCGCGTCACCGTGCAGCGCGGCCAGCCGCAGCGCCAGCGCGCCGCCCATCGACAGGCCGGCGACGAAGACCCGCTCGCGGTGGTCCAGCAGCAGCCGCAGCGCGCGGTCCACCTCCGCGTACCAGTCCTGCCAGCCGGTGACCGAGAGGTCCTGCCATCGGGTGCCGTGCCCGGGCAGCAGCGGCAGCGAGACGGTCAGACCACGTGCGGCGAGATGCTCCGCCCAGGGGCGCAGCGACTGCGGTGAACCGGTGAAGCCGTGGCAGAGGAGGACGGCGGTCTCCCCGCCCTCGTGGCGGAACGGCTCGGCTCCGGTCAGGAGCGGCACCTTCGGCCTCCTGTTCGTAGGAAGGGGCTGGCACGTCACGATGATCGCGGCAGGCGCCGCACACGGGTTGCAGGACCTTCACCGTACGCGACCGCACTGACACCGACCAGGGCCGTCGGGCCCTCGGGCGTCGCTCCGGGATATGGTCTGACCAACACGCACAGGAGGCACTCGGTTGTTGTACGGCACGATGAAGGTCGCCATCGGAGGGCCGTTGAAGCTCGCCTTCAGGCCCTGGGTGGAGGGCCTGGAGAACATCCCCGCCGAGGGCCCGGCCGTCCTGGCCAGCAACCACCTGTCGTTCTCCGACTCCTTCTTCCTGCCGGCCGTACTGGACCGCAAGGTCACCTTCATCGCCAAGGCCGAGTACTTCACCACCCCGGGCGTGAAGGGCCGGCTGACGGCCGCCTTCTTCAAGGGCGTGGGCCAGCTCCCGGTGGACCGCTCCGGCGCGCGCGGCGCGGGCGAGGCGGCGATCAGGAGCGGCATAGAGGTGCTGCAGCGCGGTGAGCTGTTCGGGATCTACCCGGAGGGCACCCGCTCGCCCGACGGCCGTCTCTACCGGGGCAAGCCGGGCGGCCTCGCGCGCGTGGCGCTGGCCACCGGGGCGCCCGTGATCCCGGTCGCGATGATCGACACGGAGAAGATCCAGCCGCCCGGACAGGTGATGCCGAAGCTGATGCGGCCCGGCATCCGGATCGGCCGGCCGCTGGACTTCACCCGCTACCAGGGCATGGAGCACGACCGCTTCGTGCTGCGCGCGGTGACCGACGAGGTCATGTACGAGATCATGAAGCTGTCCGGCCAGGAGTACGTCGACGTCTACGCCACCGCCATGAAGCGTCAGCTCTCGGAGGCGGCCAAGGCCGAGAAGGAGGCGGAGCGGGCGGCGAAGGCCGCGCTCGCCCGCGCGGAGAGGGAACAGGCCGAGAAGCTGAAGGCCGCGATGGAGCAGGCCGGCCGGGAGCGGCCGAACGGACGACGGTCCGACCCCTAGACGGGGCCCAGGGGGGAGTTGGGGGACATGACCAGGCGCGAGCGAGTCATGCGCATGTCGGTCGAGCAGCCGCTGTGGCGCGCGCTCACCGGTTACCGGGTCCTCGCCCTGGTGTACGCGATCGGCCTGTTCGCCACCGCCTACGAGGAGTTCCCCCGCCCCTGGCCGGCCGTCGGCTACTTCGCCGTCCTCACGGTGTGGACCCTGGCCACCCTGCCCAGGACCGCGGGCGAGGCCGCCTGCACCAAGCGCTTCCTCACCGCCGACCTGACCATCGCGCTCGTCGGCATCCTGCTCACGCCCCTCGCCGACGCGCCCGAGCGCATCCACGAGGGCGGCCCGACCCTGCCGTCCATCTGGACCGCCGGATCGGTGCTCGCCTTCGCCATCAAGGGCGGCTGGCGCTGGGCGGCCCTCGCCTCCACCCTCGTCGCCGTCGCCAACCTGATCGAGCGCGGCACCCCCGCCCGCGACACCGTGCACAACGTGATCCTCGTGTGGGTCGCCTCCATCGCCATCGGCTACGTCGTCGAGGTCGCCCGCGCCTCCGAGCGCACCCTGGCCCGCGCCCTGGAGATCGAGGCCGCGACCAGGGAGCGGGAGCGGCTCGCGCGGGACATCCACGACAGCGTGCTCCAGGTGCTGGCCATGGTGCAGCGGCGCGGCGCGGTGATCGGCGGGGAGGCCGCCGAACTGGGCCGGCTGGCCGGGGAGCAGGAGATCGCCCTGCGCACCCTGGTCTCCGGCGGGCTCGTCCCCGTCTCCCGGGCCTCGGAGGACGCCGCCGAGGGCGCCGTCGTGCGGGCCGTGGACGAGGACGACACCGCAGGCGACGAGCCGGTCGACCTGCGCACCCTGCTCGCCCCCTACGCCGGGTCCCTGGTCAGCCTCGCCGAGCCGGGAGCACCGGTGCGGCTGGCGCCGGCCGCCGCGCGGGAGGTGGCCGCCGCCGTCGGGGCCGCCCTGGACAACGTCCGCCGGCACGCCGGACGGGAGGCACGCGCCTGGATCCTGGTCGAGGACGAGCCGGACGAGGTGATCGTCACCGTCCGCGACGACGGCCCCGGCATCCCCGAGGGCCGGCTCGCCCAGGCCGAGGGCGAGGGCCGGCTCGGCGTGGCCCTGTCCATCCGGGGCCGGCTGCGCGACCTCGGCGGAAGCGCGGACCTGATCTCGGTGCCGGGGCAGGGCACGGAGGTCGAACTGAAGGTGCCCAAGGGCGCGAAGGAAGCGGATCACCCGCGGGGGAAGGCGGAACGGCGATGACGGACGGCACCGGGAACCACGAGGACCCGATCGAGGTCATGGTGGTCGACGACCACCCCATGTGGCGCGACGCCGTCGCCCGCGACCTCTCCGAGTCGGGCTTCGAGGTCGTCGCCACCGCCGGCGACGGCGACCAGGCGGTGCGCCGCGCCAAGGCCGTCGTGCCCGACGTCCTCGTCCTCGACCTGAACCTGCCCGGCAAGCCGGGCGTCCAGGTCTGCAAGGAGGTCGTCGCCGCGAACCCCGCGGTCCGGGTGCTCGTGCTCTCGGCGAGCGGCGAGCACGCCGACGTCCTGGAGGCGGTGAAGTCCGGCGCCACCGGCTACCTGCTGAAGTCCGCCTCCACCGAGGAGCTGCGGGACGCGGTGCGCCGTACGGCCGTCGGCGACCCGGTGTTCACCCCCGGCCTGGCCGGACTGGTCCTCGGCGAGTACCGCCGCCTCGCCTCCGAACCGGCGGGGCCCGCCCCCGCCGGCGAACCGGGGGCGCCCCGGCTGACCGACCGCGAGACCGAGGTGCTGCGCCTGGTCGCCAAGGGCCTCAGCTACAAGCAGATCGCCGAACGGCTCGTCATCTCCCACCGCACGGTGCAGAACCACGTGCAGAACACCCTCGGCAAGCTCCAGCTGCACAACCGCGTCGAGCTCGTCCGCTACGCCATAGAGCGCGGCCTCGACGACGTGTAGAGCGCCCCCGTGCCTGCCCCGAACGGCTCAGGGACACCCGTATATTCGCGCGTACGGCAACACAACCCCCGGAGGGAACCGTGGAGATCCTGGCGTTCGGAGTGCAGGCCGACGAGAAGCCCCTGGTGGAGCGGGCCTTCGCGGGTCACCACGAGGTGCGCGGCCTCGACGTCTTCCTCAACGCGGACACCGCCCCCATCGCCGCCGGCCACGAGGTCATCTCCACCAGCGTCAACTGCGACCTCGGCGCCGAGGTGCTCTCCGACCTCGCGGCCGGCGGCACCCGGATGGTCGCCCAGCGCTCCACCGGCTTCAACAACATCGACCTGGAGGTCGCCGAACGGCTCGGCATGACGATCGCCCGGGTGTCGTCCTACTCGCCCCACTCGGTCGCCGAGTTCGCCTGGACGCTCGCCATGGCCGTCAACCGCCGGGTGGTCCGCGCCTCCACCCGCACCCGCGACTTCGACTTCCGGCTCGACGGACTGATGGGCCGCGACCTGCACGGCCGCACCGCCGGGATCCTCGGCACCGGGAAGATCGGCGAGGCGTTCGCCCGGATCGCCCGCGGCTTCGGCATGCGGCTGCTCGGCTGGGACGTCGTCGAGAACCCCGCCTGCCTGGACCTCGGCATGACCTACGTCCCCAAGGAGCGGCTCCTCGCCGAGTCCGACCTGATCAGCCTGCACGTCCCGCTGCTGCCCGCGACCCAGCACCTCATCGACGCCGACGCGCTGAAGACGATGCGGGACGACGCGATCCTGGTGAACTCCAGCCGGGGCGGCCTCATCGACACCGCGGCCCTCGTCACCGAGCTGCGCGCCGGCCGCTTCACGGGCGTCGGCCTGGACGTGTACGAGGCGGAGGCGGGCCTGTTCTTCCTCGACAAGTCCCTGGAGGCCGTCGACGACGACACCCTGGCCCGCCTCGTCACGTTCCCCAACGTGCTGGTGACGTCCCACCAGGCGTACTACACCGTGGACGCCGTCGGGCAGATCGTCGAGACCACGGTGAACAACGTCCTCGACTACACCGCCGGCCGCCGCTCCGAGAACGTCCTGGTGCCCCGCAGCTGACCCACCAGCTCGCGGACGATCGCCGCGCCGTTCAGGGTCAGCACCGACTCGGGGTGGAACTGCACCCCGGCGAAGCCCTCCCCGCGCAGCGCGTGCACCTCGCCGTTCGCGGCGCGGCTCACCTCGACGCCGTGCGCGGCCAGCTCCCGCGCGGCGTCCTCGTCGCAGCGCGCCACGAAGCTGTTGTAGAAGCCGACCGTCTCCGGCCGCCCGAACAGGTCGATCCCGGTCTGCGCCCCCTGGTACGGCACCTCCTTGCGGACGATCTCCAGGCCCAGCTCGGCCGCGATCAGCTCGTGGCCGAGGCAGACGCCGAGGACACCGTGCCGCGCGTGGGGGAGGAGCACGTCGGCGGTCAGCGCGCGCAGGAACCGCATCTTCGGGTCGGCCGTGTCGGACGGGTCGCCCGGACCGGGGCCCAGCACCAGCGGACCCTCGTGCGCCAGGACCGTCTCCCGCAGCCCGGGCTCGTCGTAGCGCCGGACGGTCACGTCCAGCCCGGCGGCGCGCAGCAGGTGGGCGAGCATCGCGGTGAAGGTGTCCTCCCCGTCGACGACCAGGGCGTGCCCGGCCGGCGCGTCCGGCCGCTCCTGCATCCGCAGCCAGAACGGCGCCAGGGAGGCCCGCCGCGCGTCCAGCGCCGCCCGCACCCGGGGGTCGTCGGCCAGCTTCGGCCGCACGGACTCCCCGCGCGGGCGCCCGGGGCGCACCCCCAGCGCGGCCAGCACCCCGGCCGCCTTGGCGTGGGTCTCCGCGACCTCGCCCGCCGGGTCCGAGCCGCGCACCAGCGTGGCCCCGACCGGCACCCGCAGCCGTCCGGACGCGTCGATGTCGGCGGTGCGGATCAGGATGGGGGAGTCCAGCGTCTGGGCCCCGCCCTCGTCGCGGCCGACGAGGGCCAGCGCGCCCGCGTAGTAGCGGCGCCCGCCCACCTCGTGCCGTTCGATCACCCGGCAGGCGTTCTGCACCGGCGACCCGGTCACGGTCGCCGCGAACATGGTCTCCCTCAGCACCTCCCGCACGTCCAGCGAGGACCGGCCGCGCAGCTCGTACTCGGTGTGCGCGAGGTGCGCCATCTCCTTCAGCCGGGGCCCGACCACGACCCCGCCCATGTCGCCGACGGTGCACATCATCTTGAGCTCCTCGTCGACGACCATCGACAGCTCCTCGATCTCCTTGCCGTCGGCGAGGAACTCCAGCAGGTGCTCCGGGGTCGGCCCCCCGTCCGGATAGCGGTAGGTGCCACTGATCGGGTTCATCACGACCGTCCCGCCGGCCGCCCGGACGTGCACCTCGGGGCTCGCCCCGACCAGCGTCCGGTCCCCGGTGTGGACGACGAACGTCCAGTACGCGCCCCGCTCGCCCTCGAGGAGGCGCCGGAACAGCGCCAGCGCGTCGGCCCGCCCGAACCCGGGGATCCCGCCCTCGTACGTCCGCCGGATCACGAAGTTGGCGCCCTCGCCCCGCCCGATCTCCTCGTCGAGGACCCGTCCGACGATCCGCGCGTACTCCTCGTCGCCGACGTCGAAGCCGCCGCCCTCCACCCGGACGTCGTGGGCGGGGAGCCGGTCGAGGGCCTCGGCGAGCGGGATCTCGTACCGCTCCTCGGGCGTCAGCACCAGCAGCGGGGTGCCGTCGTCGCGGACGTCGAAGCCGCGCTCGCGGATCTGCCGGAAGGGGACCACCGCCAGGCACTCGTCGGGCAGGTCGGCCAGGCGGTCACGGGTGCCGGCCGGGCCGACCAGCAGCTCGACCACGTCGTGATCGTGGCCCGGCGTGCGGCGGCGCAGCAGGGCGAAGGGGCGGTCGTCGTGCGGGAGCTGTGCCAGGTCCATGGTGGGTGTCCCTCGTCTCGTCGCTGTCGTGAGCGTGAGGAACGACCCCGGGAAACGCCGAAGGCCGCCCCTCGGGCGGCCTTCGCGCAGTCTGTGCGTACGCGCAGTCAGTGGGCCGCCGGAGAAGCGGGCCACCACCAGTTCTGGGTCGAGTGCGCGAACATGCGACGCACCCTACCCCATGTCCACGGAACGTATCCCGTGTCTCACTTTCTGGGCACGGCCCGGTGGCCGCGAAAGCACCCCGTAGTGTGGAGGGCGTGACCGTGAACGCTAAGCCCAGCGCGAGCGCTGGCAACACCTGGCGAGACCTGCCCGCGGCGCAGCAGCCCGAGTACCCCGATGCCGAGGCTCTGCGCGATGTGATCGCGGACCTCGAGTCGTATCCGCCGCTCGTCTTCGCGGGCGAGTGCGACCAGCTGCGCGCCCGGATGGCGTCCGTCGCCAAGGGAGAGGCGTTCCTCCTCCAGGGCGGCGACTGTGCCGAGGCCTTCGACGCCGTGTCCGCCGATCACATCCGCAACAAGCTCAAGACGCTGCTCCAGATGGGCGCCGTGCTGACGTACGCGGCCTCGGTGCCGGTCG
Organism: Streptomyces sp. NPDC126497; assembly: GCF_040302425.1. NCBI lineage: Bacteria > Bacillati > Actinomycetota > Actinomycetes > Kitasatosporales > Streptomycetaceae > Streptomyces > Streptomyces sp. NPDC126497. Next base: position 195,035 of record NZ_JBEORT010000002.1, on the reverse strand, counting down.
TGAAGGTCGGCCGGATCGCCGGCCAGTACTCCAAGCCGCGCTCCAAGCCCACCGAGACCCGTGACGGCGTGACGCTGCCCACCTACCGGGGCGACTCCGTCAACGGGTTCGACTTCACCGAAGAGGCCCGGATCCCGGACCCCGAGCGGCTGAAGCGGATGTACCACGCGTCGGCGTCCACGCTGAACCTGGTGCGCGCCTTCACCACCGGCGGCTACGCCGACCTGCGCCAGGTGCACGCCTGGAACCAGGACTTCGTGAAGTCGTCGCCGTCCGGCCAGCGCTACGAGCAGCTCGCCCGCGAGATCGACAACGCGCTGAACTTCATGCGGGCCTGCGGCACCGATCCGGAGGAGTTCAAGACCGTCGAGTTCTTCTCCTCGCACGAGGCGCTGCTGCTCGACTACGAGTCCGCGCTCACCCGCGTCGACTCGCGCACCGGACAGCTCTACGACGTCTCCGCGCACATGGTGTGGATCGGCGAGCGCACCCGGCAGCTGGACCACGCGCACATCGAGTTCGCCTCGAGGATCCGCAACCCGATCGGCATCAAGCTCGGCCCGAGCACCACGGCCGAGGAGGCGCTGCAGTACATCGAGCGCCTCGACCCCGAGCGCGAGCCCGGCCGGCTGACCTTCATCGTCCGGATGGGCGCGGACAAGATCCGCGACAAGCTGCCCGAGCTGGTCGAGAAGGTCACCGCGTCCGGCGCCACGGTGGCCTGGGTGACCGACCCGATGCACGGCAACACCTTCGAGGCGGCCTCCGGCCACAAGACCCGCCGCTTCGACGACGTGCTCGACGAGGTCAAGGGCTTCTTCGAGGTCCACAAGGGGCTCGGCACCCACCCGGGCGGCATCCACGTGGAGCTCACCGGCGACGACGTCACCGAGTGCGTGGGCGGCGGTGACGAGATCTTCGTCGACGATCTGCACCAGCGCTACGAGACGGCCTGCGACCCGCGGCTCAACCGCAGCCAGTCGCTGGACCTGGCCTTCCTGGTCGCGGAGATGTACCGCGACCAGTAGCCGGTGACACCGGCCGCAGGGGTGGGGCGCGTATCACACGGGACGGCGCCCCACCCCGCTTCTGTGCCCTCCGGGCGAAAGGTAAGGTTAGGTTAGCCTCACCGACCAGGGGTCGGTCCGGCTCGACCAGGTACTTCCCCGGGAGGTGAACCGCGTGTTCGTCTGCAGTTGCTTCGGTGTGACCGAGGAACAGGTGAGGAGTCACGCGGACGCCGGAGCGTGCACGCCCCGGCAGATCGCCTCCGCCTGCAAGGCGGGCACCGACTGCGGCGGCTGTGTGCGGCGCATCCAGGCGCTGCTCGGCCGCGGCGCCTGTCCGCGCCGGCAGCCGGCCGACGGGGCCGGGCAGCCGCTGACGGCCGAGCTCCCCGAAGCGGCCTGAGGGCCGGTCGGCGCACCTGGGGCCCGTCCGGCGGATCATGCCGGGGACGCGGGGCCCGGGACGCCCGTCCGCGGCGTTGTCGTCGGTCGCCGGCTCCCCCGCGCCCGGCTGCCCCCGCGCGGGGGGAGCCCCCTCGCGTCGTCGCCCTCCTCCGCCGTGCGGCCGGACCCACCGGGCCCCGCTCACCCGGGCCGTGGAGCACCGTCGGTTCCCTCCGACCCGATCCGCCGGACAGCTAGTGCGTCGAGAAGCCGCCCGTCCCCGGACCCGACGAATCCGGCTGGGACTGCTGGACGACCGTCGACAGGTACAGCGCCTCGCCCATCTTCTCGATCAGTTCCAGCTGGGTGTCCAGGTAGTCGATGTGGTGCTCCTCGTCGGCCAGGATCGCCTCGAAGACGTTGGCCGACGTGATGTCGCCCTTGGTGCGCATGACCTCCACTCCGCGGCGCAGCCGGTCGATCGCCTCGAGCTCGATCTCCCGGTCGGCCTGGAACATCTCGGTCACGGTCTGCCCGACCCGGACGTGGAACAGCCGCTGGTAGTTCGGCAGGCCGTCGAGCAGCAGGATGCGGTCGGTGAGCAGCTCGGCGTGGCGCATCTCGTCGAAGGACTCGGCGCGCGTGTACTCCGCGAGTTTCGTCCAGCCCTTGTGGTCCTGCAGCTTCGAGTGCAGGAAGTACTGGTTGATCGCCGTGAGCTCGGCGGTCAGCTGTTCGTTGAGGAATTCGATGACCTCGGGGTCGCCCTGCATCGCATGGGCTCCTTCCGCGCGGGGGGACTGGCCGGTTGGGGCGCATGATTGCACCGACGGAGAAGATCGTCCAGTAAGTCATTACTTAGTAAGTAAGGCCGTGCTTGGCAGGTTGTGTGCCTGTTTGACCGAATCTGCCGGGCCCGGTTCGGGAGCATCGCCACCGGTCTGTCAGGATGGAGGCATGGGGCAGCCGGCGGAACGCGAATCGGGGGAGCGCACAGCAGGAGGAGCGGCGCATCTCGAGCTCCCGCCGGGACAGCGACTGCAGAGGGGCTGGCCGGTCACGCACTACGGACCGGTCCCCAAGTTCCGGCCCGAGCGCTGGGAGTTCCGGGTCTTCGGCGCCACCGCCGACGGCGCGAAGCACTCCTGGAACCACGAGGAGTTCACGGCCCTGCCGTACACCACCGTCGAGGCCGATCTGCACTGCGTCACCAAGTTCAGCATGGTCGGCGCCGAGTGGGGCGGGATCCCGGCGCGCACCGTCGTGGACATCGCCCCGCCCGCGCCGGACGTCACCCATGTGATGGTCTGGGCGGAGTACGGTTTCAGCTCCAACCTGCGGCTGGCCGACTTCACCTCCGAACGGGCCCTCTTCGCCACCCACAAGGACGGCGAGCTGCTCACCGCCGAGCACGGCTTCCCGCTGCGGCTGATCGTCCCCCATCTGTACGCGTGGAAGGGCCCCAAGTGGGTCCGCGGCGTGGAGTACATGACCGCCGACCGCCGGGGCTTCTGGGAGGAGCGCGGCTACCACAACATCGGCGATCCCTGGAAGGAGCAGCGCTACTCCTACCAGGAGGAGCCCGGGGAGGGTCCCGAGCTCTGACCCGGAGAGCTCCTCAGGCGTCCCGGAGCTTCTTCAGCCGCTCCACGTCCGCCGCGTGCCCCTCCTTGCCGCCGGGCGTCTCGATGACCAGCGGTACGCCCTCGGTCGCCGGGTGCGTCATCAGCGCCCGGAACGGGTCCTCGCCGATGTGCCCGGCGCCGATGTTGGCGTGCCGGTCCTTGTGCGCGCCGACCACGTCCAGGGAGTCGTTGGCGTGGATCAGCTTCAGCCGGCCCTCGCCGACGGTGTCCACCAGCAGGTCCAGCGTCCGGTGCATCCCGTCCGACCCGGTCAGGTCGTGGCCGGCCGCGAAGATGTGGCAGGTGTCCAGACAGACGCCCAGCTTCGGATGGGCGTCCAGCGCCTCGAAGTACGGCCCGAAGTCCCAGGTCCGCGAGCACAGTGAGGAGCCCTGTCCGGCCGTCGACTCCAGCAGCAGGAACGGGTCGTCGTCACGGGTGAGCTCGTCGAGCAGCGGCAGCACGTGCTCCCGCACCTGCCGCAGCGCCACCGCCCGCTCCCGGCCGCCGGTCGCGCTGCCCGTGTGCACCACCACGCCCAGCGCGCCGATCTCCCGGCCGCGCCGCAGCGAGTGCCGCAGCGACTCCACGGACCGCTCGACGGTCGCCTCGGTGTGGGACCCGAAGTTGATCAGGTAGGGGGCGTGCACATACGCCGGGATCGACGCCTGAGCGCAGGCCGCGCGGAACGCCTCGTCCTGCTTCGGGTTGCCGGCCGGGGTGGCCCAGCCGCGCGGGTTGGCGACGAAGACCTGCACCGCCTCGGCGTTCAGCTCACGGGCGTAGGACAGGCCGACGGAGTGCAGGCCGCCGGCCACGGGGACGTGGCCGCCGACCGGGTTGCGGGCGGGGCCGGACAGGTGACTCTTCACCCCTCAAGGGTGTCACGCGCGCGGGCCCCGCCGGTCAGCGGATCTCGATGGTTATCGTCGAGCCCTTCGGCGCGGTGTCCCCGCCGTCCACGGACTGGCCCTTGACGGTGTCGCCGAACAGCCCGAGCAGCCCGCGGTCCTCGTCCACGTCGAACCCGGCGTCCTTCAGCTTCTCCTTGGCCTCGTCCACGCTGTCGCCGATCACGTCCGGCACCTCGATCATCTCCGGGCCCTTGGACAGCGTCAGCGTCACGGTGTCGCCCTCGGCGGCCTGCCGCCCCGCGCCCGGGGTCTGCCGGGCCACCCGGCCGGCGTCGTGCCCGGAGTTGACCCGCTCGGCGGCGATCCGCACCTCGAGGCCGGCCTCCTCCAGCTCCGCGCGGGCGTCCGCCGCGTCGTCACCGGTCACGTCCGGCACGTCCACCGGGCTGCCCTTGCTCACGGTCAGCGCCACCGCCGAGCCCGCGCGGACCTTCGTGCCCTTGCCCGGCTCCGTGGAGACCACCGAGCCCCGGGCCACGGTCCCGCTGAACTCCCGGGTCACCATGCCGGGCTCCAGGCCGTCGTCCTCGAGCAGGTCCCGCGCCCTGTCCAGCGGATAGCCGTCGAGGTCGGGCACCCGCACGGTCCGCGGGCCCTTGGAGAGGGTCAGCGACACCGGGTCGTCGCCGCGGACGCGGGCGCCCGCCTCCGGGTCGGTGCTGATCACCGTGCCCCGCTCCACCGTGTCGCTGAACGCCTCCTCCACCTGCCCGACGTCCAGCCCGGCGTCCGCCAGCCGGTCCCCGGCCTCCTGCTCGGTCTTCCCCAGCAGCGGCGGGACCTTGGTGAACTGGCCGGAGTTGATGTACCAGATCCCCGTGCCGACCCCGAGGACCAGCAGCACGGCCACCACGACGGCCATCGGCCCGCGCCGCAGCGCCGTCCGGCGCCGGGGCGGCAGCGGCGGCGGGGACGGGAACCGGCTGGTGCGGTGCAGGGGGACCGCGCCCCCGTCGTCCTCGTCGACGGGCAGCGGACGGGGGACGCCGAGCGAGCGCGGGACGACGCTCGTACGGTCGTCGGCGTTGTCGTGCTCCGTCGTCAGCGCCTGCGGCGGCACCGTGTCGAGCTGTTCGGCGGTGAGCCGGCCGCGCCCCGCGCGGACCCGCGCGAGCAGCGCCACCGCGTCCTGAGGACGCGCCCCGGGATCGCGGGCGGTCGCCGACGCGACCAGCCCGTCCAGCTCGTACGCCATGCCGGGCACGGCGGCCGACGGGGCCGGCACGTCGTCGTGCAGGTGCTTGTAGAGGACGACCGCGGGGGAGTCCCCGTCGTGCGGCTTCTCGCCGGTCAGCATCTCGTACAGCAGGATGCCGCAGGCGTAGACGTCCACGCGGGGGTCGGCGACGCCGTTCTCGATCTGCTCCGGGGCCAGGTAGGAGACCGTGCCCAGCACGGTGCCCGTGGTGTTGGTCACCGAGTCCACCGCGCGGACCAGTCCGAAGTCGGCGACCTTCACCCGGCCGTCGTCCCCGATCAGCACGTTCTCGGGCTTCATGTCCCGGTGCACGAACCCGGCCCGGTGCGCGGCGCCGAGGGCGGCCAGCACCGGCTCCAGGATGTCCAGCGCGGCCCGCGGCTGGAGAGCGCCGCGCTCGCGCAGCACGTCCCGCAGGGTGCAGCCGGCGACGTACTCCATCGCCAGGTAGACGTACGCCCCGTCGGTGCCCTGGTCGAAGACCTGCACCACGTTCGGGTGGGCCAGCCGGGCGACCGACTTCGCCTCACGGATGAACCGCTCGACGAACGAGCCGTCGGCCGCGAGGGAGGGGTGCATCACCTTGAGCGCGAGGACGCGGTCCAGGCGGGTGTCCACGGCCCGGTAGACCGTGGCCATCCCGCCGACCGCGATCCGCGCCTCGACGCGATACCGGCCGTCGAGCACCTGCCCGACCAGAGGGTCCTGAAGGGTCGTGTCCACGCCCCGAGTCTACGAGCCCCCGCCGACACCCCCGCCCCGTCCGGCGTCCGTTGCAGCGGACCTGTGACGTGCGTGACCGGGCGCGGCCGCGGGCGGTCGTGCCTCCCCCGGTGCCTCGAAGGCCCGGGAGGTGCCCCCGGGGCGGCACGGGTGGGCGGTGGGGGCCCTCCGCTCCAGCGGAGCCGGGAGCGGGGGAGGGACCCCGTCGGCGCCGGGCAGCGCGACCCGCCCCCGCCCGGCCGACGTCCCCGCGCCGTCAGAACGCGGGCCGCTCCGGATCCAGCACGGCCATGCCCTCCGCAGGGGACGACGCCTCGGCGAACCACCGCCGGGGAATCCGCCCCGCCAGCCGCGCCAGCCGCCCCGCCTCCACCGCACACCGCATCGCGGAGGCCATCAGCACCGGCTCCTGCGCCCGGGTGACCGCCGACGCCAGCATCACCCCCGCGCAGCCCAGCTCCATCGCCAGCGCCGCGTCGGACGCGGTCCCCGCCCCGGCGTCCAGGATCACCGGCACCCCCGCCCGCTCCACGATCAGCTCGAAGTTGTGCGGATTGCGGATCCCCAGCCCCGACCCGATCGGCGACCCCAGCGGCATGATCGCCGCGCACCCGGCGTCCTCCAGCTTCCGCGCCAGCACCGGATCGTCGTTGGTGTACGGCAGCACCGTGAACCCGTCGTCGACCAGCGTCTCCGCCGCGTCCAGCAGCTCGACCGGATCCGGCAGCAGGGTCCGCTCGTCGGCGATGACCTCCAGCTTGATCAGGTCCGTGCCGAGCGCCTCCCGCGCGAGACGCGCGGTGAGCACGGCCTCCCCGGCGGTGAAGCACCCCGCCGTGTTCGGCAGCACCCGGATGCCCAGCCTCTCCAGCACCGACAGCACGGACCCCCGCACCGAGGGGTCCACCCGCCGCATCGCGACGGTCGTCAGCTCCGTCCCGGACGCCACCAGCGCCCGTTCCAGCACATCGAGGCTCGGCGCCCCGCCGGTGCCCATGATCAGGCGGGACGTGAAGGACGTACCGCCGAGGAGGAACGGATCGTCGGCCATGGTCAGCCTCCCTGGACGGCGGTCAGGACTTCCACGCGGTCGCCCTCGCTGAGGGGGGTGGCGGACCACTGCGCGCGCGGGACGACGGTTTCGTTGAGGGCGGCGGCGACCCCGGAGGGCGCCGCGGTGAGGGACCTCACCACGAGGTCGAGAGCCGTGCCGGGCGCGAACTCCCGGCGCTCCCCGTTGACCGAGACGTTCATGCGGGCTGCTCCGTGCGGACGGCGGCGCCGAAGCGCCGGGGACTGAAGGGACGGGCCGCCTCCGGCAGGGTCCCGGTGGTGAGGACCTCCGCCATGGCGTCGCCGGTGACCGGCGTCAGCAGGACGCCGTTGCGGTAGTGGCCGGTGGCCAGGAGCAGCCCCTCGAGCTCCGTCGGGCCGAGCAGGGGCGCGTTGTCGGGGGAGCCGGGGCGCAGTCCGGCCCGGGTCTCGGTCAGCGGCAGCTCGGTGATCCCGGGGACCAGCTCGTGGGCGTCGCGCAGCAGCTCGTACACGCCGCCCGCGGTCACCGTGGTGTCCCAGCCCGTCTCCTCGCTGGTCGCCCCGATCACCAGCTCGCCGTTCTCGCGCGGCACCAGGTAGACGTGGCTGCCGCGCACCACGGCCCGCACGGTCCGGCTCAGGAACGGGCCGTGGCGGCCGGGCATCGTCAGCCGTACCACCTGGCCCTTCACGGGACGCACGGGAGGCAGGACGTCCGCGGGCACGCCCGCGAGCCGCCCGCTGAGGCTGCCCGCAGCGAGCACCACCTGCCCGGCGCCCAGCCCGGTGCCGTCGGCCGTGACGACGCCCGTCGCGCGGTCCCCGGCGACCACGAGCCGCTCGGCCCGCGCACGGTGGACGACGACGCCCGAACGCTCACAGGCGGTCACCAGGGCGGCCGCCAGCCGTCGCGGGTCGATCTGGTGGTCGCCGTCCACCCGCAGACCGCCGCGCACCCCCGGCGCGAGCATCGGCTCCAGACGGCGGCACTCGCGCCCCGACAGCCACTGCGACTCCAGCCCCGACCGCTGCTGCAGCGCGTGCAGTTCCCGCAGGTGGGCCCGGTCGTCGGCGTCCAGCGCCACGGCGAGCGTGCCGCACGCGCGGTAGCCGAGACCGTGGCCGGTGAACTCGGTCAGCTCGGCCGCGAAGGCGGGGTAGCGCCGCGCGGAGGCGAGGTTCAGACCGAGCAGGGTCTCCTCGCCGTAGTGCAGTTCCGTGACGGCGGCCAGCATCCCGGCGGCCACCCGGGCGGCGCCGCCGCCCGGCTCGGGGTCCACCACGGTGGTGGCGAGACCGCGCTGCGCGGCCCGCCAGGCCGTGACCAGACCGATGATCCCGCCCCCGACGACGAGGACGTCCGAGGTGCGCGTGGGCGACATGGGCGTCCAGCTCCTCCCTTCGCCGGCATGACCCGGATCAGGTGCGTACGGTCGGAGGCCGTCAGCCTCCCTCTCAGCCCGGTGCGTCCGGGCTCCCGCGAGTGCTTGTACGTTGACCACACCCTAGCAACGCGCCCGTAAGGACTCCCCAGTGGCACGCTCCCTCGACGGACTCGTCCTCGCCCCCGTGGCCGACCAGGCCCCCGGCCAGGTCGGCACCCGCACCCGCTTCGTCTACCACGAGCGGGACGGCGAGGTCTGGGCCGAGTACGCGGGCGGCGACGTCGTGCGCGGACATCTGGTGGGCACCCGCGCCGGGGACCGGCTGGACTTCCGGTACGTGCAGCTCAAGCGGGACGGCACGACCTCCTCGGGGCACTGCGTGTCGACGGTCGTGGAACTGCCCGACGGGCGGGTGCGGCTGGAGGAGAGCTGGGAGTGGGAGTCGCAGCCGGGCAGCGGGACGAGCGTGGTGGAGCAGCTCGCCTGAACGGTGCCGCGCCGGGTGTCTAAGGTGAGCGGGTGAGCGAGCAGAGACAGGAACCGGGACGGTCCGGTCCGCGGCGGGTGGTGGTGGCGGGCGCGGGCATGGCCGGCGTGCAGACCGCGGTCGCCCTGCGGGAGCGGGGCTTCACCGGCACCGTGACCCTGATCGGCGCGGAACCCCACCAGCCGTACGACAGGCCGCCGTTGTCCAAGGCGGTGCTGCTCGGCGAGGCCGAGGACTCCGCCTTCGACGTGGACTTCGAGGAGCTCGGCGTCGACCTGCGGCTCGGCTGCGAGGTGCGGGGCCTGCGCCCCGGCGACCACGAGCTGGACACGGAGGCCGGCCCCGTCCCGTACGACGTCCTGGTGGTCGCCACCGGGGCGGAACCGGTCCGGCTGCCGGGCACGGAGGGCGTCCCCGGCGTGCACCTGCTGCGCACCCTGGACGACGTCGCGCGGCTGCGTCCGGTGCTCGCGCGGCAGCACGACGTCGTGGTGGTCGGCGCCGGCTGGATCGGCGCGGAGTTCGCCACGGCGGCCCGCGAGGCGGGCTGCGCGGTCACCGTCGTGGAGGCCGGGGAACGGCCGCTCGCCCAGGCGCTGCCCGCCGAGGTGACCGCCCCGATGGCCGCCTGGTACGCCGACGCCGGCGTCACGCTGCGCACCCGTGCGCGCGTGGAGCGCGCCGAGCCCGGCGCCGTGTTCCTGGACGACGGCACGCGGCTGCCCGCGGGCGCCGTGGTCGTCGGCATCGGCGCCCGGCCCGCCACCGCCTGGCTGGCGGGCTCCGGGATCGAGCTCGGGGCGCACGGGGAGGTCGTCGCCGACCGCCGTCTGGCGACCTCGCTGCCGGACGTGTACGCGGTCGGCGACTGCGCGTCCTTCCCGTCCGCGCGCTACGGCGAGCGCCTGCTGGTCCACCACTGGGACAACGCCCTCCAGGGGCCGCGCACGGTCGCCGCGAACATCCTGGGTGCGCCCGGCGGCCGGGAGCCGGCGGTCTACGACCCGGTGCCGTACTTCTGGTCCGAGCAGTTCGGGCGCTTCGTGCAGTACGCGGGGCACCACGCGGCCGCCGACCGGGCGGTGTGGCGCGGGGACCCCGCCGGGGCGGCGTGGAGCGTCTGCTGGCTGCGGGGGTCCCGCCCGGTCGCGCTGCTCGCGGTGGGGCGGCCCCGGGACCTGACGCAGGGGCGCAGGCTGATCGAGGCGGGCACGGCGATGGACGCGGAGCTGCTGGCGGACCCGGCGCGGCCCCTGAAGTCGGCGACCGCGTGAGACCGGGGCCGCGGTGGGCCCGTCCGGGCGGGGCTGACTTCCGACTGTCGGTGGCAGATGGCACGCTTGTCCCGTGACCGAGATTGACGCAAAGATCGATGCTCTCGTCCCCGCCTGGCTCACCCTCCCCGACATCGCCGAGATGCTCGGCGTCGAGGTGACGCGCGTCCGGCAGCTGGTCAAGGAGGGCCAGCTCATCGCCGTACGCCGGGGTGAGAACCGCGCGCTGCACGTGCCCGCCGCCTTCATCGACGGGGACAAGGTCGTCAAGGGCCTGACCGGGACCCTGACGCTCCTGCGGGACGACGGCTTCACGGACGAGGAGATGCTGGAGTGGCTCTTCACCCCCGACCCCTCCCTGCCGGGCACGCCCGCGCAGGCACTCGGTGAGAACCGCGGCACGGAGGTGAAGCGCCGGGCCCAGGCGCTCGCGGTCTGACCCGCACCCGGCCGTCCGGACGTCCGAAGGCCGCCGGCCGGGGCACGGACCCCGGCCGGGGGACACCCGCGCCGGCGGCATAGGGTCCCCTGCGGCGCGCTTTCCCCGGCCCGGTGCCGGGCCGGGGAAAGCGCGCCGCCGACACCGCGGGCCCGCCGGGCCCGTACGCCGCCGACACCCCGGGGGGGACCTCGTATGACCGACACCGCTCGCGCCCGGCTCGCCGGCGCCCGGCTCTACCTGTGCACCGACGCCCGCACGCGGCAGGGCGATCTCGCGGAGTTCCTGGACGCGGTCCTGGCCGGCGGGGTCGACATCGTGCAGCTGCGGGACAAGGGCATGGAGGCCGGCGAGGAACTGGAGCACCTGGCGGTCCTCGCCGACGCCTGCGCCCGGCACGGCAGACTGCTCGCGGTCAACGACCGCGCGGACGTGGCCCACGCCGCCGGGGCCGACGTCCTCCACCTCGGCCAGGGCGACCTCCCCGTTCCCGCCGCCCGCGCCATCCTCGGCGACGACGTCCTGATCGGCCGCTCCACCCACGCCGAGTCCGAAGCCGCCGCGGCCGCCGTCCAGCCCGGCGTGGACTACTTCTGCACCGGCCCCTGCTGGCCCACCCCCACCAAGCCCGGCCGTCACGCTCCCGGCCTCGACCTGGTCCGCCGCACGGCCGCCCTCGGCACCAACCGCCCCTGGTTCGCCATCGGCGGCATCAACCTCGGCAACCTCGACCAGGTCCTGGACGCCGGTGCCCGCCGGGTCGTCGTCGTGCGGGCCCTCACCGAGGCGGACGACCCCGGAGCGGCGGCGGCCGAGTTCGCCGAGCGGCTGCGGGAGGCGGCGCACGCGGACGCCGGATGACGCCCGCGCGTCTCAGGTTTGTCCAAGGGGTGGACAGCAAGTCGGCATTCCGGACAAATGTCCCCCATCCGGTTGGGGGACCGCCGCCCCCTGGCTAACCTGCCGGTATGGCCCTCGGAACCGCATCCATCAGGACTGATCGCGCACGCACCGTGCGTGACATGCTCGCCGCAGGCAAGACGACGTACTCCTTCGAGTTCTCGGCGCCGAAGACCCCCAAGGGCGAGCGGAACCTGTGGAGCGCGCTGCGCAGGGTCGAGGCGGTCGCACCGGACTTCGTCTCCGTGACCTACGGCGCGGGCGGCTCCACGCGCGCCGGCACGGTCAAGGAGACCCAGCAGATCGTCGCCGACACCACCCTCACCCCGGTCGCCCACCTCACCGCGGTCGACCACTCCGTCGCCGAGCTGCGCAACATCATCGGCCAGTACGCCGACGCCGGGATCCGCAACATGCTCGCCGTGCGCGGCGACCCGCCCGGCGACCCGATGGGCGACTGGGTGCCGCACCCGCAGGGACTGACCTACGCCGCCGAACTCGTCCGGCTCATCAAGGAGTCCGGCGACTTCTGCGTCGGCGTCGCCGCCTTCCCGGAGATGCACCCGCGCTCGGCCGACTGGGACAGCGACGTCGCCCGCTTCGTCGACAAGTGCCGGGCCGGCGCCGACTACGCGATCACCCAGATGTTCTTCCGGCCCGAGTCCTATCTGCGGCTGCGCGACCGGGTCGAGGCGGCGGGCTGCGCGACCCCGGTGATCCCCGAGGTCATGCCGGTGACCAGTGTGAAGATGCTGGAGAGGTTGCCACAGCTCAGTAACGCCTCGTTCCCGGAGGCCCTCAAAGAGCGGATCCTCGCGGCGAAGGACGATCCGGCGGCGGTACGCTCCATCGGTATCGAGTTCGCCACGGAGTTCTGTGCCCGGCTGCTGGCCGAGGGAGTGCCCGGACTGCACTTCATCACGCTCAACAACTCCACGGCGACCCTGGAAATCTACGAGAACCTGGGCCTGCACCACCCACTGCGGGCCTAGACCGGTCGCACGGACATACGACACACTGCGTAGCGACCACTGGGAGAGGGGCGTACATGGGCTGGACGGTCCTCTACATCGCGTTCGGCGTCGTCGCGCTGTGGCTGCTCGGTGAGGTGCTGCTGCAGTACAAGGCGCGCCTGCGCTGGCGGCTGCTGGCCTTCGCCGGCTTCCTGGGCGTCGTGCTCGGCGTGCTGATCCCGTCCGTGATCGTCATCGGGCTGGGCGCCGCGGCCTTCGCGGTCGGCCAGACCTATGTGACGCTGTCGTTCCGCCGCGGCTTCGCGGCCGGCTGGGCGGTCAACGCGCCGGCGCTGGCCGCCGCCAAGGGCCGCCGCGGCGACCGCGGCCGCCGGGAGCCGACCCTGGAGGTCTCCGGCCTGGAGGCGTCCGGTCCGGAGGCGTCCGCCCCGGAGGCGTCCGGCGCCGGGCAGGGCGACGGGGACGACGGCCACCGCGCGGACGACGACTACGACCGCGACGACGTGTTCACGCCCGCCGCCCGCTCCGGCCGGCCGGAGGCCGCCGGGGCCACCGCCGTCTACGAGCCGCAGCCCATGCCCGACGACACCGGCTCCTACGGTGTCTACGGCGACACCGGGTACCCGGCCCCGGCGCAGGACCAGTACGCGGCGGCCGGCCAGGGCGCCGACCCGAACCACGCCTACGACTACTCCGGTTACGGCCAGCAACAGGGGTACGACACCACGGGCCAGCAGCAGTACGCGGCCTACTCCGACCCGTACATCGGCACCTCGGCCTACGGGAACACCTCGTACGACACCGGCTACGCCGACCCCCAGCAGTACTCCCCGCAGGGCTACGGCCAGGACGCGTACGCCGGCGGCTACGGCGGCGAGACCCCGGCCGGCGGCCTGTGGGTCCCGCAGCAGCGCAGCACCGACGAACCGTACGGCGGTGAACTCCCGCCCGAGCAGCAGTACCCGTACCAGGGCGACGGACAGCCGCACGGCGGCGGCAACGGGTACGACGAGCAGTACCGCTTCTGAGCGCGGTCACCGCGAGCCGCGGAACTCCGGCCCCTCCACGATCAGTCCGGCGACCAGCGCCCCCGACATCCCGGCGTGCGGCAGCCCGCCGCCGGGATGGGACCAGCCGCCGGCCGTGAACAGCCCCGGCAGCCCGGTGCTGTTGGCCGGGTGCAGCAGCCGCCCGCCCGCCGCGGCCAGCGCCGGCGCCGGCACCGCCCCGCCCTCCGCGCCGGTCTCCCCGGCGACGTCGGCCGGGGTGCGCACCTCGTGCCACAGCAGCCGGTCGCGCAGGTCCGGTATCGCCCGCCCGGCGACGGAGATCAGGTTCTCGGCGTACGCGTCCCAGGCGTCCCCGGCCCCGGCGGGCACCACCGACGTCACCGTGACCGCCTCGTGGCCGGCGTCCGGGACCAGCGCCGGGTCGTCCGGCCGCAGCACCGTGACCGTGGGCCGCGCGGGCGGGCTCCCGGACGCACCGGACAGCGCCGCCAGCTCGGCCTCCCGGTCCTGTGCGTGCACGACCGTACGGTGCGGGGTCCCCGCCGGACGCCCGCCCCGCAGCGCCAGCGCCAGCGTCACCCGGCTCGCCGCCCCCCGCTGGGCCGGGACCTCGCCGTCACCGCGCGTCCGCGCTCCCCGGGCCAGCCGGTCCAGCACCTCCGGGGGCACCCCGGCGACCACGAAGTCGGCCTCCGCCACCGAGCCGTCCGCCAGCTCCACCCCCGCCGCCCGGCCGTCCTCCTCCAGGATCCCGGCGACCTCCGCGCCGAAGCGGAACTCCACCCGGCGGGCCACGCACCGCTCGTACACCGCCCGCGCCAGCTCCCGCATGCCACCGCGCACGTACCAGGTGCCGAAGGCGTGCTCCATGTACGGCAGCACCGCCGCGCTCGCCGGGGTGTCGCGCGGATCGAGGCCGTACGCCAGCGCGTGGCTCTCCAGCAGCGCGCCCAGCCGCGGATCGCGCAGCTCCCACGCCCCGACCTCCGCGAGCGTGCCCGCCGTGCGCGCGCGCAGGAACCTCCTGCGGGGCACCGCCGGATACGGCTCGCGCTCGGCCAGGACCCGCCAGTCGGGCCACAGCGGCTCCTCCAGCAGCGGACGGCGCGACCGGTCCCAGGTCTCCCGGGCCCGCACCAGGAAGTCGCCCCAGCGCCCGGCCGCGTCCGCGCCGAGGCTCTCCTCCAGCGCGGAGACCACGCCCGCGCGCGAGGCGTTCGGCAGCGACACGCGCGTGCCGTCCGCGAACACGTGGTGCGACGAGGGGTCGACCTGGACCAGCTCGACGCACGCCTCCAGCGGCTCCCTGCCGGTCTTCACGAACAGGTCGCGGTAGACCGCCGGCAGCGGGAGCAGCCCGGGCCCGGTGTCGAAGGCGAACCCGTCCCGCTCCAGGCGGCGCAGCGCACCGCCGTACGTCCCCGTCCGCTCGTACACCGCCACCCGGTGGCCCGCGACGGCCAGCCGGGCGGCGGCCGCCATCGCGCCCATCCCGGCGCCGATCACCGCAATCCGTGCCATGCCAGGGACTTTATCCGCCGCCGACGGCGGTCCGCCCCCGAGTACCCGCGCCCCCGTCGCGGGCCCCGGCCGGCGGCAGCGGGCCGTGGGCGCGCGTACGCGGCACTGAGTACCCGTACCTAGCCGCCGAGTTGAGTACACGCGCGGATGGGAGTGGAACCGCGGGAACGGGAGAGTGGGAACCACGGAAAGGGGCCCGGCCCCGGACCGGCGACACGGGGCGCCGGAACGGTACGGGCCCGCGTTCCGCTCCTTCCACCGGCACCGCCGGCGGGAGCGAGGTACGGGGGACCCGGGGGACGACCGCAACGGGGGTTCCGGGGGAACGCACGGGGGAGCGAGAGGCGCCGGTCCGGCCGGCGGCCCGCGGGGGACGCGGCCGTCACCGGACCGGCGCCTCCGCGCGCGCCGGGGCTCAGCGGCGGCCGCTGACCCTGCCCTGCAGCAGCCGGGACAGCGCCGCGTGCACATCGTCCAGGGAGCGCTCCGGCTGGAAGGACTTCCAGTCCAGCGCGGCCACCAGCACCATGCCGACCAGCGCCGCCGCCGTCAGCGGGACGTCGATCTCCTCGCTGAACTCGCCGTTCGCCACGCCCTCGCGCAGGACGCCCTCGACCACCGCCACGGCCTGCTGCCGCACCACCAGCAGCGTGGACTGCCAGGCCCGGTTGGTGCGCCACAGCTCGGCCACGTACAGCTGCGTGAAGGCCGGGTAGCGGTCGATGAAGACGAGTCCCGCGCGGATCATCGCGTCCAGGGCGTCGACCTTGCCGCCGCCCTCCCGGGCCGTCCGCTCGGCCGCCTCCCGCAGCGAGGCGGTCAGCAGGCCGACGCCGTGCCGCAGCAGTTCCTCGAAGAGGACCGACTTGCTCGCGAAGTTGTAGTAGACGGTGCCCTTGGCGACCCCCGCACGCTCGGCGATCTCGTCCACGGTGGTGGCGGAGAAGCCCTGCTCGGCGATGAGGGTGACGGCCGCCTCGTAGAGCTTCTGCCGGGTGGCCTCGCGGCGGGTGCTGCCGCCCGGCGTGGTGCTGCTGCGTTCCATGGCCCCGATTGTCACAGGAACGCCGGCCGGTCCGTTCACAGGCTCAGCTCCGGGTGCAGCCGCTCCACCGTCCACACCTGGCGGCGGCGGGCCGACAGCGCGGTGAGCGCGAGGGCGCCCGCGGTGAAGGCCGCCAGCACGGCGCACGCCTGCCACACCGGTCCGAGCCCGCCGCCCGTGATCAGCCGCCGCAGCGCCTCGACGACATGGCTCATCGGCAGGAGGGGGTGCAGCGCGTTGAAGAACGCCGGGCTCGTCTGCACGGGGTAGGTGCCGCCCGCGGAGGTCAGCTGGAGCATCAGCAGCGCGAGGACGAGGATCCGGCCGGCCGCGCCGAAGCGCGCGTTCAGCCACTGCACGATCGCCGCGAAGCACGCCGTCACCAGGCACAGGAAGCCCACCGTCCCGGCCGCCCGCGCCATCTGCAGCCCGAGCGCCCAGTGCAGCACCGCCATCAGCGCCAGCGTCTGCAGCACCCCGATCGCCACCACCGGCAGCCAGCCCGCCAGCGCGATCCGCCGGGCGGGGGCGCCCGCCGCGAGCGCGCGCCGGTTCAACGGCGCGATCAGCATGTACGCCACCATGGCGCCCACCCACAGCGACAGCGGGATGAAGTACGGGGCGAAGCCGGTGCCGTAGTTGGGCGCCTCGTGCAGGCCGTGGGAGACCAGTCGCACCGGGTCGGCCATCACCTCGGTGCGCCGGTCGCGCTCCCGCGCGTCGTAGTCGGGGATCCTCCCGGCTCCGTCGTGCAGACCGCCGGCGAGTTCGCCGGATCCGTCGACGAGCTTGTGGAGGCCGCCGTTCAGGTCGTCCGCGCCGGTCCTCAGTTCGCCGACGCCCTTGTCCAGGTCCCGGGCGCCGGTCCGGGCGGTGCCGAGTCCCTTGTGCAGCTTCTTCGCTCCGGCGGCGACCTTGCCGGCCCCGGCGTCCAGCTCGTTGATCCTGGTGACGGCGTCGTCGAGGTCCTCGGAGAGGTGCGGGGCGCGGTCGGCGAGCGCCCGGGCCTGCTTCTCCAGGGCGGCGAGGCGGGTGTCGAGCTTCTCCAGGTCGTCGCGGTGGTCGGTGACCAGGGCGTCGACGTCGCCGGCGACGGCCGCCGCCGTGGCCACCGCGTCCCGGGCCTTCTCCAGGTCCGGACAGGCGGGATCGGGCAGCACGGGGTCCTCGCAGCGCGTGCGGTGGACCTCGTCCACGGTGCCGGCCGCGGTGCGGGCGTCCTCCGAGGCGGCCGGCGCCTTCTCCTCCAGGGCGTCGAGGTCCTCGCGGAGCCCTCCGGCCGCGTCGGCGACGAACCGCGCGGTGTCGCCGACGGACTTCTCGTGGTCCTTCAGGAACGGGCCGACCTCGGCGTCGACCGCGTTCACCTCGTCGGCGAGCCTCCGGGTGCCGTCCGCGACCTTCTTCGAGCCCTCCTCCAGGTCGCCCGCGCCCTTGTGGAGGTCCTTGAGCCCCTTGGACAGCTTGCCGCTGCCCTTGCGGGCGTCCGCCAGGCCGTCGGCGAGGTCCTCGGAGCCCTTCTCCGCCTTCCCGATGCCGCCGTTCAGCTCGTCGGCGCCCTTCGCCGCCTTCACGGTCTCGCCGTGGATGTCGGAGAACGAGACGAAGATCCGGTCCAGGAAGGAGCGCGAGGTCTTCGTGGACGCGGCCTGCCGCACCTCGCCGAAGACCGTCCGGGAGATCTGCCCGACGATGTAGTTGTTGGCGTCGTTCGTCCGCACCCGCAGGGCGCCGGTCTCGGGGGAGTCGCCCGAATGGGACGCGATGCGGCGGCTGAAGTCGGCGGGCACGGTCAGCGACAGGTAGTAGGTGCCGTCCTCGACCCCGCGCCGGGCCTCGGCCGCGCTCACCTCACGCCAGTCGAAGGTGCCGCTGTCGCGCAGGCCGTCGACGATGTCGTCGCCCGCGGTGATCCGCTCGCCGCCGGCGCTCGCCCCCCGGTCGTCGTTCACCAGCGCCACCGGGATCCGGTCCAGGCGGCCGTACGGGTCCCAGAACGACCACAGGTACAGGGCGCCGTACAGCAGCGGCAGCACCAGCAGGGCGGCCAGGGCCGCGCGCGGCAGCCTGCCCCGGCCGAAGCGCCGGAGCTCAAGAGCGGCCAGTTTCGGCGAGCGCATCGGCGGCCGCCTCCTTCGTCTCGTCGTGCCCGGCGGTTCCCGTGCGGACGACCACCGCGTCGCGCGGTGCCTGGCGGCACACCGCCAGCACGGTGGTGCCGGTGTCGGTGACGGACTTCAACAGGGCCCACACCTCGGCCCGTTCGGCGGACGAGAGCTTCAGATCGGTGTCGTCCACGCCGAGCAGCCCGGGGCCCGTCAGCAGCGCCAGCGCGAGCGACAGCCGCAGCGCCTCCGTCCGCTCCAAGTCCCGCACGGCCGTGCGCGGGCCCTTGGGCAGGGCCGCGAGGTCCAGTCCGGCGGTGGCCAGCGCCGTGTCGACGCGCCGCTGCCGCGTCCGCGCCCGCTCCGCGCGCGGACGCGGCAGACCGCGGGGGGAGCCGCCGAAGCGGCCCTGCAGCAGGGCCTGTTCGCGCAGGTGCTCGCCGGCGGTGAGGGCCGGATCGAGGTCGGTGACGCCGGTGACGTGCGCGAGGGCGCTGCGGTGGCGGACGGCGGACATGCGCCGGGGCAGTTCCAGGCCGCCCACGGAGGCCAGGCCCTCCGTGGGCCGCATCCGGCCGGTGAGGGCGAGCAGCAGACAGGTGCGGCCCGACCCGGACGGCCCCTCCAGCGCGATCAGCGAGCCCGGCTCCGCGTCGGCCGAGACCCCGCGGAACACCCAGCCCCGCGGGCCCTTCAGGCCGAAGTCGCGGGCCGTGACGGCGAGTCCGGACGAACCGTCCACCACATCCCCCTGCTTTTGAACTGACTGGTCAGTTCAAAAGTTAGCCCGAACGGCCGGGCGAAGCAAAAGCCCAGGTCGGAACGGATTGTCAGTGCCATACCTCACGATGTGCGCATACGGCACCTCTTGACGGGGGAGCCGTCACCACGACGACAGGAGGTTCGTCATGGCCCACTCGTCCGCAGCCGCCGCCCGTCGGCGCCGCGCAGCCGGCCCTGCCCCCTCACCGAGCGGCCCGGCGAGCGACATCCACCCCGTGCTGCGCCGCGCCGGGGCCCCGCCCGCCGCCCTCGACCTGCTCGCCCAGGCCCGTGCCGGACTCGACGAGGCCGCCGTCCTCGACACACCCAACGAGCGCTACGCCACGGCACACCTCGCCGCCCTGCGCACCGCCGCCGCCGTGCTCGCCGCCCGCGGCCGGCCCGAGGCCTCGCCCCGGGCCCGGGCCCGGATACGGAGCGCCTGGGACGTGCTCCCCGAGATCGCGCCCGAGCTCGCCGAGTGGAGCGCGCTGTTCGCCTCCGGGGCCCGGCGCCGTGCCCGGGCCGAGGCCGGCATCGAGGGGGCGGCGAGCGGCCGGGACGCCGACGACCTGATACGCGACGTGAGGATGTTCCTCCGCCTGGTCGAACGCATGCTGGTCCTCCAGCCGGTCCTGCCCCGGCCGCACGGCGACGGGGGCGGCGCCACGGGGACGCGGGGCTGAGGAAGCGCGCGGCTCCGCGGCGTGGGCGCGAAGGACCCCGGGGCCCCGGAAGGACGGGGAGGGAAGGGGCGACGGGGGCGAAACACCTCGCACGGCGCCGCGGCCCCTCGGCCGGGTGGCCGCGCACCACGGTGCAGGCCATAGGGTGGACAGCGCCTGAAACCCACTGCTCCGCCGAAGACCAGGCGGTGCCGCGCCGAGGAGTCAACTACCGTGCCGGACCCGATGCGGCCCCGCGCCGCCCTCCGTACCGCCGTGGTCTGGGAGGTCCTCCAGGACGCCCTGGAACGCCGGGTCAAGGCGACCGGACGGCAAGCGCTGGACGTCCTCGACACCGGCGGCGGCAGCGGCAACTTCGCGGTGCCCCTCGCCCGGCTCGGTCACCGGGTCACCGTCGTCGACCCCAGCCCCAACGCCCTGTTCGCCCTGGAGCGCCGCGCCGCCGAGGCCGGCGTCGCCGACCGGGTCCAGGGCGTCCAGGGCGACGCCCACGGCCTCTTCGACGTGGCCGAGCGCGGGGCGTACGACGTCGTGCTGTGCCACGGCGTCCTGGAGTACGTCGACGACCCCGCCGAGGGCGTCCGCAACGCGGTGGCAGCGCTGCGCCCCGACGGCGTCCTCAGCCTGCTCGCCGCGGGCCTCGGCGGCGCCGTGCTCGCCCGCGCCCTCGCCGGCCACTTCACGGAGGCCAGGCAGGCCCTGGACGACCCGAACGGCCGATGGGGCGCCGGCGATCCCGTGCCGCACCGTTTCACCGCCGACCGGCTCACCGCGCTCGTGGAGGGCGCGGGCCTGACGGTCGGCGCCGTGCACGGCGTACGGGTCTTCGCCGACCTCGTCCCCGGGGTGCTCGTCGACACCGAGCCCGGAGCCCTGGACGCGCTGCTGAAGCTGGAGGCCGCGGCGGCCGAGCTGCCCGCCTTCCACTCCGTGGCCACACAACTTCACGTGCTCGGCGAGACGCGGGGGACGGCGGAGGCCCGAGGGACTGCCGGGACGCACCGCTGATCAGCGGCGCGTCCGGCGGCCGCCGCCGCGCATGGAGTGCGCCACAGGACCCCCGAATGGCGGCTTGGCACCGTATGATCGGGGGAGACCGCCCGGCATGACGGGTCGGCCGCCGGGGAATGAGAAGCCTCAGCGGACCGGGACGTGAGGCTGGTACCGGTTGGCCAATTGGCGCAGAGGGGCGGGTTTCACGGGGGCGATTCCCTGCCTATCCTGAAGGGACCCCCCCGGGTCGCCCCGGCGACTGCACGATGAGGAGGACTCCGTGCCGCTCTCGGAGCACGAGCAGCGCATGCTCGAGCAAATGGAGCGAGCGCTGTACGCCGAAGATCCCAAGTTCGCGACGGCGCTCGAGGGAAGCGGGCTGCGTACGTACACCCGGCGACGGGTCTACCAGGCGGTCGCGGGCTTCCTCGTGGGTATTGCGCTCCTCATGGCCGGTATGGTCGCCCAGCAGGTCTGGCTCAGCGTCGTGGGCTTCCTCGTGATGCTGGGCTGCGCGGTCCTCGCGGTGACCGGCTGGCGCAAGGCCCCCAAGCCGGGGGAGCAGGCCGCCGGCGCGACGGGCACGCCCCGGGCCGGCCGTCAGGCCAGACAGCGCCGGTCCGTGATGGACCGCATAGAGGAGCGCTGGCAGCGCCGCCGCGACGAACAGGGCGGCCGCTAGCCTCCCACCGGAGACGAGCCCAGGGGGGCGGCCACCACGCGGGGGCCGCCCCCTTCGCTGTTCCCACGCGGCGGCCCCGCGGACGGCCGCGCGCCGCCGTTCCCGCGGTGGCCGCGCCTCCCCCGGCGCCTCGAAGGTCCGGGAGGCGCCCCCACGGCGCCGGAACCCGCCCGCGGGGAAGGCGGGCCGGGGCGCCCCCTCCGGGGAAGGCACCCCGCGAGCGCCGGGCCGCGCGAGCCCGCCCCGACCGGCCCCGCCCCGCGGGGCCGGTGAGGCTCAGCCCCGCTGCCGTGACGGTCCGCGCCAGGCCGGCCGCAGCGCCAGGAGCCGCGCCCGGACCCCGGTCCACCACCCCGACACCGCCCACACCACCCGCACGCTCGACCGCGGCACGAACACCGCCCGCAGCCGCACCCACCGGCCGGCCGAGGACCGCAGCCCCGCGGCACCGTCCCGCACGTCCTCCGCCAGCCCCGCCGCCGCCCGCGGCCGGGGCGCGTACAGGACCTGCTCCACCGCGTCGGCCACCCGGTGCACCGACGCCGCGGCGTCCGGGCCGAGCCGGCCCAGCCGTACGATCCGGTCCGCCGTCCCGCGCGGGGTCAGCGACTCGTCCGGCGCGATGCCGTGGTCCCACGCCGTGTCCGTCAGCTCGTCCCAGACGGCCAGGACGTACGGCGCCGCCTCCGCCTCCGAGCGGCCGTGCCCGCCCAGCCGCACCGCCCGGGTCCTGGTCCGCCACAGCATCGGCGCCAGCGGCAGCACCAGGACGGCGAGACCGGCCAGTGCCCACCCCAGCACCGCGTACCACGTCGGTCCGTCGCCGTCCGTGGGCAGGGCCACCTGCGGCGCCTCGCTCTCGCACGCCCCCATCCTCCTGCGCTCCGGCGTGCAGCCCCCGCTCGCCGAGGGCTCCGCCGACGGCTCCGAGGGCGCGGCCCGGGAGGGCCGGGCGGGATCGGGCACCGGGTTCTCCGCGGAGTCCGGCACGGTGTACGACGGCGTCGAGCCCCGGGTCGGAGTCGGCTCGAACCGGGTCCAGCCCACCCCCTCGAAGTACAGCTCGGGCCAGGCGTGCGCGTCCCGAAGCCCCACCGCGACCGTGCCGTCCCCCTGCGGGGTGCCGGGTGCGAAGCCCACCGCGACCCGCGCCGGTATGCCCAGGGAACGGGCCATCGACGCCATCGCGAACGAGAAGTGCACGCAGAAGCCCTGCTTGTCCCGCAGGAAGCGCGCGATCGCCTGCGAGCCGCTGCCGACGTCGACCTCGGTGTCGTACTCGAAGCCGCCCTCCGTCGTGAAGTACTCCTGGAGTGCGACCGCCCGGTCGTAGGCGTTGTCCGCGCCCTCGGTGACCTCGCGGGCGGTCCGGGACACCACGGCCGGCAGCGAGTCCGGCAGGGCGGTGTACTCGCGCAGCAGCGCGGGCGTGGGCTCCGGCGCGTCGGCCAGCTGCTCCGCGGTGGGCCGCACGTGCAGACTGCGCACCTCGTACGTCAGGCCGCGGGTGGTCTGTCCGTGATCGCCGACCAGCGTCATCCCGACGGGCTCGTAGCGCCAGTTGCCCCGGATGCCCACCCCGCTCGGCGGGTACGGCATCGGCAGCCAGTCCTGGTCGTACCAGTCGGCGGCGGAGATCGTCGTGCCGATCTCCGTGCGCTCGATGTCGGGGGCGAGGCCCGGCGGGGTCGGGAAGGTGCCGCCGGGCACGGTGGTGACGGACCGCTTCGACGGCTTCCACGTGGTGCCGTCGAAGTCGTCCAGGGAGACGATCCGCAGATACAGGTCCGACGGGTCCGTCAGCTCGGAGCGCACCGACAGGACCTGGCGGTCCTCGTCCGCGTCCAGCGAGTCGCGCAGCGACACCAGCGGGTTCACCGCCGAGATGGTGCCGCCCCCGCCGGCGCCCTGCCCGGCCCCCGCGCCGGCGGGGCCCAGCAGGCCGCCGTCCATCGCGGGCAGGCCGAGCGGCACCACCAGGGCGATGCCCAGCGCGACCGCGCCGATCCGCCGCCCGGTGCGCACCGGGGCGACGGCGCCGGGCGAGTCCCCGCCCGGGCCGGGCGCCCCGCCGAACACGCGCCCCCACTGGGAGAGCCGGTCCCGGCCCTCGGCGAGCAGCAGCATCAGATAGCCGGCCGCCGCCAGCAGGAACCACAGCCAGTCGGCGCCGCCGTCGGACAGTCCCGCGGCCACCGAGTACAGGGCGAGCAGCGGAAGTCCGGCCGGGGCCGCGCTGCGGAAGGTCACCGCGAGGGTGTCCACCAGCAGCCCGATCACCAGCACGCCGCCGGTCAGCATCAGCCGGATGCCGTCGGACAGCGGTGCCGGGATCGCGTACCGGCCGACGTCGTCCCCGCCCTGCGCCAGCAGTTCGGCGAAGAAGCGGAAGGCGTCCGGCCCGGGTATCAGTCCGCCGAGGGCGTGCTCACGCGCGAACACCAGGGTCAGCAGCAGCGACGTGACCAGGACCTGCGCCGTCACCGTCAGCGGACGGGTCAGCGGCACCCGCCGGGCCGCGGCGCCCACCCCCGACTGCACCGCCAGCAGGAACGCCGTGGGGACGATCCAGGTCCCCGGGTCCACCAGCGGCAGCAGGGCGCACGCCGTCATCAGCGTGGCCGCCCACGCGCACAGCGCCAGCCGCGTCCGCCCGCTGATCACGACGTCCCCCCGCCACTCGCCGGGGCCAGGCCCGAACGCTCCCGGTCCGCCTGCCGCCACAGCTCGTCCAGCGAGGCGCCGCGCGGCACGCCCAGTGCCGTCCAGCCCGCCTCGCGCAGCATCCGCAGCCACTGCCCGCGCCGGTCCGGCGCGCCGGGCGCACCGGCCGGTTCCCGCCCCCAGGCCTCACTGTCCAGCAGGAAGGCGAGCGCGCCCCCGCTGCGCCGGCGCATCCGGGCGAGCACCGCGGCCTGCTCCTCGTCCAGGTCGCCGAGGAAGGCGACCAGCAGCCCCTCGTGCCCGCCGCGCAGCACGTCGTAGGCGCGGGACAGGCCCCCCGCGTCGGAGTGGTCCACCACGGCCAGGGCGTCCATCAGCAGTCCGGCCGCGTCCGCCGACTCCTGGCCGGCGCCCGCGAACCCGTCGGCCCCCTCGCCCGGCACCGGGGTGCCGGTGTCGGTCAGCAGCCGCACCGAGAAGCCCCGCTCCAGCATGTGCGTCAGCACGGAGGCGGCGCCCGACACCGCCCACTCGAACGCCGAGTCCGGTCCGGCGCCCGCGTAGGCGACGGCCCGGGTGTCCAGCAGCACCGTGCACCGGGCGCGCTGCGGCTGTTCCTCGCGGCGCACCATCAGCTCGCCGTAGCGGGCGGTGGAGCGCCAGTGCACCCGGCGCAGGTCGTCGCCGTAGCGGTACCCGCGCGGGATCACGTCGTCCTCGCCGGCCAGCGCCAGTGCGCGCTGCCGCCCGTCGCCGTACCCCTTGGCCCCGCCGCCGAGGCGCACCGGCGGCAGCGGCTCCACGCGCGGGACCACGGTCAGCGTGTCGTACGTGGAGAAGGACCGGGTCAGCTCGCACATCCCGAACGGGTCGGACAGGCGCAGCTGCAGCGGGCCCAGCGGATAGCGGCCGCGCAGGTCGGAGCGGACCCGGTAGGACACCTCGCGGCGCCCGCCCGCCTCCACCCGGTCCAGGACGAACCGCGGACGCGGGCCGAGCACGTACGGCACCCGGTCCTGGAGCATCAGCAGGCCCGTGGGCAGCCGCGAGACGTTCTCCATCCGCAGGTGCACCCGTGCCTCGGAGCCGGCGGGCACCCGCCCGGGGGAGAGCCGGCGGCTGCCGGCCACCCGGTAGCGGGTGCGGTGGAGCACGGCCGCGCACACCAGCGGCAGCACCGCCAGCAGCAGCCCGACCCGCAGCAGATCGCTCTGCCCGAGCACGTACGCGCAGGCCGCGGCGGCCACGCCGGCGGCCAGGAAGGAACGCCCGCGGGTGGTGAGCCCCGACAGGGCCGTCCGGACGCCGCTCCGGTCGCCTCCGTCGCCCTCCGCGTGGACGGCGCCCGCGGTGGAGCCCGCGGCCGTCATCACAGCCTCCGGGGCGGCTGCTGACCGTAGCCCGGACCACCGCGGCCGCTCTGCCGCGGGGCGGCCGCGGGGGCCTGGGCACGGTCCGCGGGCACCGGGGTGTGCTGGAGGATCTCCTGCACCACCTGCTCGGCGGTGCGGCGGTTGAGCTGGGCCTGGGCGGTGGGCAGCAGCCGGTGGGCGAGGACGGCCGCGGCGAGCGCCTGCACGTCGTCCGGCAGCGCGTAGTCCCGGCCCCCGAGGGCCGCCGACGCCTTCGCCGCGCGCAGCAGGTGCAGCGTCGCGCGCGGCGAGGCGCCCAGTCTGAGGTCGGGGTGCGTACGGGTGGCGGCGACCAGGTCCACCGCGTACCGGAGGACCGGTTCGGCCACGTACACGTCGCGCACCGCCTCGATCAGCTTCAGGATCTCGTGCGCGTGCGCCACCGGCTGGAGGTCCTCCAGCGGGGAGACGCCGCCGTGCACGTCCAGCATCCGCAGCTCGGCCTCCGCGCTCGGGTAGCCGACGGAGACGCGTGCCATGAAACGGTCGCGCTGGGCCTCCGGCAGCGGGTAGGTGCCCTCCATCTCGACCGGGTTCTGCGTCGCCACGACCATGAACGGGCTGGGCAGTTCGTAGGTCTTGCCGTCGATGGTGACCTGGCGCTCCTCCATCGACTCCAGCAGCGCGGACTGCGTCTTCGGCGACGCGCGGTTGATCTCGTCGCCGATCACCACCTGCGCGAAGATGGCGCCCGGCTTGAACTCGAAGTCGCGGCGCTGCTGGTCCCAGATGGACACACCGGTGATGTCCGAGGGCAGCAGGTCCGGCGTGAACTGGATGCGCCGCACCGAGCAGTCGATGGACCGCGCCAGCGCCTTGGCCAGCATCGTCTTGCCGACTCCAGGGACATCCTCGATGAGCAGATGCCCCTCGGCGAGCAGCACGGTCAGTGAGAGCCGCACGACCTCGGGCTTCCCCTCGATCACGCCCTCCACCGAACTCCGCACGCGCTCCACCACGGCGGTCAGGTCGTCCCCCACGCTCGCATACGCTCGGTCGGGGGCGCCCCCATGGCTCGCACGATCGTCATAGGTCGTCACCCGGCCCTCCTCGGCCCTTCCCCGCGCTCCACAAGGAGCGGAGGACCCCACATGTCCCGGGCCGACGCCTTGCTGTGCGGCCCGGCCCACCCCGCATCACGGACACCACGCGGGAAAAGTTCCGCGTGACACCACTCCCGCATTCTTGCCGCCGTTACCGATTCGTGTCACTCGCCTGTGGACAACTGACAGCGATATGCCAGGTCCCGCGACGGCGAACGGAGTCCGGAGCCCCGGTGTCCCCCGGGGCGGGCGGACGGGTCAGGCGGGGTCGATCTCGCGCAGCAGACCCGTCTTCACGTCGAAGACGAAGCCGCGCACGTCGTCGGTGTGCAGCAGGAACGGCGAGGTGCGCACGCGCTGCATGGACTGCCGCACGTCCTGGTCGACGTCGCGGAAGGCCTCCACCGCCCAGCCGGGACGCTGGCCCACCTCCATCTCCAGGTCGTGCCGGAACTCCTCGGTGATGGACTCCAGGCCGCAGCCGGTGTGGTGGATCAGGACCACGCTGCGGGTGCCCAGGGCGCGCTGGCTGATGGTCAGCGAGCGGATCACGTCGTCGGTCACGACGCCGCCCGCGTTGCGGATGGTGTGGCAGTCGCCGAGGGAGAGGCCCAGCGCGTCGTGCAGGTCGAGGCGGGCGTCCATGCAGGCCACCACGGCGACGCGGAGCACCGGGCGGGCGTCCATCCCGGGATCGGTGAAGGCGGCCGCGTACTGCTGGTTGGCCGCGACCAGACGGTCGGTGACCGTGCCGTGGCCGGAGGTGGCGTTCTGGGGGCCGGTGGGAACCGATGCGGAAGTCGTCATACTCATGACGGTACTGGTCACCGGGGGATCGGGCCCGTTGTGAAAGGCGACAAAGAACGCCGATGTGCCGTGGTGTGAGGTAACCCACAAAGGTGGTGTGAGCCCCTTCCCACGGGTGATGTGTCCGATCGGCCGTTCGACCCGCCGCGCGGGCCGCGACGCGCAGGCCGGTTGATTGACCGGGCGGAACCGTGGACTAAAGTGACCGCAGCGGGAGGCGCGAGCGCCTGCCGCACCGATTCACCCCGGATCCCCCGGCGACGACCGGGGATCCCCCCGCGCGCGCGGCGCGTACGTACGGCTCGGCCTCCTCCCGCCGCCGCCCGGCCGACGCCGGCCGCCCCTCGACCGGGGGAGGGCGGGAACCCGGCGGTGCGTGAGCGCCACGCCGGACCTGAGAGGGCCACTTGAGCCAGAGTCGACACGTCCCGGTGATGCTCCAGCGGTGCCTGGACCTGCTGGCGCCCGCCCTGGAGCGGCCCGGGGCGGTGGTGGTCGACTGCACCCTCGGACTCGGCGGCCACAGCGAGGCCCTGCTCCGGCGGTTCCCCGAGGCCCGGCTCGTCGCCCTGGACCGCGACAAGGAGGCCCTGCGCCTGTCCGGCGAGCGGCTCGCCCCCTACGGCGAGCGGGCCACCCTGGTGCACGCCGTCTACGACGAGCTCCCCGACGTCCTCGACCGGCTCGGCGTCCCGCGCGTGCGGGGCGTCCTG
This sequence comes from Streptomyces sp. NPDC126497, assembly GCF_040302425.1. Classification (NCBI taxonomy): domain Bacteria; kingdom Bacillati; phylum Actinomycetota; class Actinomycetes; order Kitasatosporales; family Streptomycetaceae; genus Streptomyces; species Streptomyces sp. NPDC126497. The sequence continues at coordinate 167,247 of NZ_JBEORT010000002.1, read as the reverse complement.
TTCGACCTCGGGGTGTCCTCCATGCAGCTCGACGAGGCCGGCCGCGGCTTCGCCTACGCCCAGGACGCCCCCCTCGACATGCGCATGGACCAGACGACCGGGGTCAGCGCCGCCGAGGTCCTCAACACCTACCCGCCGGGCGAACTCGTCCGCATCCTGCGCGCCTACGGCGAGGAGAAGCAGGCCAAGCGGATCGTGGCCGCCGTCGTGCGCGAGCGCGAGAAGGAGCCGTTCACCAACAGCGCGCGCCTGGTCGAGCTGATCCGGGACGCGCTGCCGCAGGCCGCCAAGCGCACCGGCGGCAATCCGGCCAAGCGCACCTTCCAGGCCCTGCGGATCGAGGTCAACGGCGAGCTGTCGGTGCTGGAGCGGGCGGTCCCCGCGGCCGTGAAGGCCCTCGACGTCGGCGGACGGATCGCCGTGCTGTCGTACCACTCCCTGGAGGACCGGCTCGTCAAGCAGGTGTTCGCGGCCGGCGCCGCCACCACCGCCCCGCCCGGACTCCCGGTCGTCCCCGAGCAGTACCAGCCCCGGCTCAAGCTGCTCACGCGCGGTGCCGAACTTCCCACCGAGGAGGAGATCGCCGAGAACCGGCGCGCGGCCCCCGCGCGGCTGCGCGGCGCCGAGCGGATCAGGGAGGACGTCGGTTGAGGCGCGGACGGCGCGCGGGGCGGGTGACGACGGGCGCGGCCGGGCGTACGGGCGGGAAGAGCGAACTCAGGGGAGCGTGAGTGAGTAGGAAACCCGAACTGAAGGGGCGGCCCGAGCTGAAGGGCAGGGCGGCCCGGCTCGCGCACCTCCTGCCCACCGGGCGCGCCCAGGCGGCGCGCACTCCCTTCGTCCTCCTCGTGGTCGTCCTCCTCGGCGGCGGTCTGATCGGCCTCCTGGTGCTGAACTCCGCCCTCAGCGAGGGCGCGTTCCAGCTCGACGACCTCCAGCGGGAGACCAAGAGCCTCACCGACGAGGAACAGGCCCTGCAGCGGGACATCGACGCCTACTCCGCCCCCGACGCCCTGCAGCGCCGCGCCCGCGAACTCGGCATGGTGCCCGGCGGCGACCCCGCCTTCCTCGCCCCCGACGGCACGGTCAAGGGCGTGCCCGGCGCCGCCTCCGCGGCCCGCGCCCCCCTGGTCCTGGCCCCCGAGGCGCCGGCCGCCACGTCCCCCTCATCGACCCCCGGCAGGTGACGGAAGTGTCCGACAGGGAACCGCCCCGCCGCCGGGTGCCCGGCCCCGCCCGGCCCGCCCGCCCGGCGGCCGGCCGGCGTCCCGGCCCCGGCGCCCGCCCGGCCCGCAGGCCCGCGGGACCCCGCCCCGCGCCCCCGAAGGCCATCCGGCTGGGCAGCCCGCGCCCCCGGCTGCGCCTGATCGGCGTGCTCCTGACCCTGGTCCTGCTCGCCTTCGTCGTGCGCCTGTTCCAGGTGCAGGCCGTCGACGCGAGCACCTACGCCGCCAAGGCCGACCGCAACCGCTACGTGGGCCAGGTGCTGGAGGCCCAGCGCGGCGGGATCACCGACCGCCACGGCGTGGCCCTGGCGACCACCGAGGACGCCTACGACATCACCGCCGACCCCACGATGTTCGCCCCGGACGAACTGGAGGTCACCGACGGCCCCGAGCAGGCCGCCGCCCTCCTCGCCCCGATCCTCGGCCAGGACCAGGACGACCTGGTCGAGAAGCTGCGCCCGGGGAACAAGGCCCTGCGCTACGTCAAACTGGCCGGCCGCCAGACCCCGCAGACCTGGAAGCAGATCAAGGACCTGAAGGCCGCGCTCGCCAAGAAGGCCGAGCGCGACGCCTCCACCGTCAACGTCCTGGCCGGCGTCTTCTCCGTCCCCACCAGCAAGCGGGTGTACCCCAACAACGAGCTCGCCGCCGGGATACTGGGCTGGGTCAACGCCGAGGGCAAGGGCGGCGGCGGCATCGAGCTCCGGCTCGACGGGCGGCTCGCCGGCCGGGACGGCAAGATCCGCTACGCCCAGTCCGGCGGCCGTCTGGTCCCGACCGCGGGTTCCACCGAGACCCCGGCCGTGCCCGGCGACGACATCGAGCTCACCATCGACCGCGACATCCAGTGGGCCGCGCAGAACGCCATCAGCGAGCAGGTGAAGGAGTCCGCGGCCGACCGCGGCTACGTCATCGTCCAGGACACCCGCACCGGTGAGGTCCTCGCGATGGCCAACGCGCCCGGCTTCGACCCGGGCGACCTCTCCGAGGCCGATCCGGACGCGCTCGGCAACGCGGCCGTCCAGGACGCCTTCGAGCCCGGCTCCACCGCCAAGGTGCTGTCCATGGCGGCGGTCCTCGAGGAGAACGCCGCCACCCCCACGACGCACGTCGTCGTGCCCAACCGGCTGCACCGCGGCGACCGGCTCTTCAAGGACGACATCGACCACCCGACCTGGTACCTGACGCTCAACGGCGTCCTCGCCAAGTCCAGCAACATCGGCACCATCCTCGCCACCGGCCAGCTCGGCAGGACGCAGGCCCAGGCCAACAAGGTCCTCCACCGCTACCTGCGCAAGTTCGGCCTCGGCAGCCACACCGGGCTCGGCTTCCCCGGCGAGACCAAGGGCATCCTCGCCCCGCCGGACGAGTGGTCGACCTCGCAGCAGTACACGATCCCCTTCGGCCAGGGCGTCTCCGTCAACGCCATGCAGGCCGCCTCCGTCTACTCGACCATCGCCAACGGCGGGGTCCGCGTCGAACCCACCCTGGTGCGCGGCTCCAAGGGCCCCGACGGACGCTTCACCCCCGCCCCGAAACCCGAGAAGACCCGGGTCGTCAGCGAGAAGACGGCGAAGACGCTCGCCCGGATGCTGGAGTCGGTCGTCGACGACGAGGAGGGCACCGGCACCAAGGCGCGCATCCCGGGCTACCGGGTCGCGGGGAAGACGGGTACGGCGAACCGGGTGGACCCGGCCACCGGCAAGTACCACGGCTACACCTCCTCCTTCGCCGGGTTCGCCCCCGCCGACGAGCCCAGGATCACCGTCTACTGCGCCATCCAGAACGCCACCGAGGGCAGTTACTTCGGCGGCCAGATCTGCGGACCCGTGTACAAGCGGGTCATGGAGTTCGCACTGAAGACCCTCCAGGTGCCGCCGACCGGCGCCGCCCCCGCCGACCTCCCGGTCACCTTCAAGCCCTGACCCGTACCGAGCACCGAGCCACCAGGAACCACCCCGTGACGACGATCACCCCCGACCCCGGGAACCAGAACGCCCCCGGCCCCTCACTTGGCCCCCCCGCCGGTGCGACGGGTACGCTCACCGCCGTGCCACACGCTGATCAGTCCCAAACCGCCCAGAAGGGCCACCCCGTGACATATCCGGGACCGCCCCGTCCGGTTCAGGTCTCCGCCACATCCCTCGCGGAACTCGCCGGTCAGCTGGGCGTCCCCGCGCCGGAGCGGGCCGCCGAGGTCACGGGCATCACCCATGACTCGCGCGCCGTCCGCCCCGGTGACCTGTACGCCGCCCTCCCGGGCGCCCGCGCCCACGGCGCCGACTTCGTCGCCCAGGCCGCCGGCCTCGGCGCGGCCGCCGTGCTGACCGACCCGTCCGGCGCCGAGCGCGTCGCCGCGGCCGGACTCCCGGCGCTGGTGGTCGACGATCCGCGCGCGCGGATGGGCGAGCTGGCGGCCACCGTCTACGGCCACCCGGGACGCGACCTGCTCCAGATCGGCATCACCGGCACCTCGGGCAAGACCACCACCGCCTACCTCGTCGAGGGCGGGCTGAGGACGGTCCACAGCACGGGACTGGTCGGCACGGTCGAGATGCGCATCGGCGACGAGCGCATCAAGTCCGAGCGCACCACGCCCGAGGCCACCGACCTCCAGGCCCTGTTCGCCGTCATGCGCGAGCGCGGCACCGACGCGGTCGCCATGGAGGTCTCCAGCCACGCCCTGGTCCTCGGCCGGGTCGACGGCTGCGTCTTCGACATCGCCGTCTTCACCAACCTCAGCCCGGAGCACATGGAGTTCCACTCCGGCATGGAGGACTACTTCCGGGCCAAGGCGCAGCTGTTCACACCGGAGCGCAGCAGGCTCGGCGTGGTCAACGTGGACGACGAGTACGGCCGCCGGCTCGTCAAGGAGGCCGGCGTCCCGGTCGTCACCTACTCCGCCGAGGGGCACCCCGACGCCGACTGGCGGGCCGAGGACGTCGAGGTCGGCCCGATGGACTCGACGTTCACCGTGGCCGGCCCCGGGGGCGAGCGGATCGGCGCGAGGTCGCCGCTGCCGGGACCGTTCAACGTGGCCAACACCCTCGCCGCGATCGTCGCCCTCGCCGCCGCCGGGCTGGACCCGCAGGCCGCCGCCGACGGCGTCGCCGCCGTCCCGGGCGTGCCGGGCCGACTGGAGCGCGTGGACGCCGGACAGCCGTACCTCGCGGTGGTGGACTACGCGCACAAGACCGACGCCGTGGAATCGGTGCTGCGCGCCCTGCGCAAGGTCACCGAGGGCCGGGTGCACGTCGTGCTCGGCTGCGGCGGCGACCGCGACGTGACCAAGCGGATGCCCATGGGCGCCGCCGCCGCGCGGCTCGCCGACACCGCCGTACTGACCTCCGACAACCCCCGCTCCGAGGACCCCCTCGCGATCCTCGCGGCCATGCTCCAGGGCGCCGCCTCGGTGCCCGCCCACGAGCGCGGCGAGGTGCAGGTCTTCGAGGACCGGGCCGCCGCGATCGCCGCCGCCGTCGCCCGGGCGCGGCCCGGCGACGCCGTGCTGGTCGCCGGCAAGGGCCACGAGCAGGGGCAGGACATCGCCGGGGTGGTGCGTCCCTTCGACGACCGCCAGGTGCTTCGGGAAGCCATCGAGAAAACCCAGGGATGAACTTGTGATCGCCCTCTCCCTCGCCGAGATCGCAGAAGTCGTCGGCGGGCAGACGCACGACATACCGGACCCGTCCGTCCAGGTCACCGGACCGGTCGTCCGGGACTCGCGGGAGGCGGGTCCCGGCAGCCTGTTCGTCGCCTTCGCCGGCGAGCGCGTGGACGGCCACGACTTCGCGGCCCGGGTCGTCGAGGCGGGTGCGGTCGCCGTGCTCGCCTCCCGGCCCGTCGGGGTCCCCGCGATCGTCGTGGCGGACGTCCAGGCGGCCCTCGGCGCCCTCGCCCGGCACGTCGTCGGCCGGCTCGGCACCACCCTCGTCGCGCTCACCGGCTCGGCCGGCAAGACCAGCACCAAGGACCTCATCGCGCAGGTCCTGCAGCGCAAGGCGCCGACCGTCTTCACCCCCGGCTCGCTCAACAACGAGATCGGACTGCCGCTCACCGCGCTCACCGCCACCGAGGAGACGAAGTTCCTCGTGCTGGAGATGGGAGCGCGCGGAATCGGCCACATCCGCTACCTCACCGGTCTGACGCCGCCGAGGATCGGACTGGTCCTGAACGTCGGGTCCGCCCACATCGGCGAGTTCGGCGGCCGGGAGCAGATCGCCCAGGCCAAGGGCGAGCTGGTGGAGGCCCTGCCCCCGGCCGAGGAGGGCGGCACCGCGATCCTCAACGCGGACGACCCCCTCGTACGGGCCATGGCCTCCCGAACGAAGGCGAAGGTGGTCCTTTTCGGAGAGTCCGACGAAGCGGACGTCTCCGCCGAGAACGTGCGACTCACGGACAGCGGACAGCCTTCCTTCAGGCTTCACACACCCTCCGGTGCATCCGATGTGACCATGCGCCTGTACGGTGAGCATCACGTGTCGAACGCGCTCGCCGCGGCCGCCGTCGCCCACGAGCTGGGCATGTCCGCAGACGAGATCGCCACCGCGCTCTCCGAGGCGGGCTCCCTCTCCCGCTGGCGGATGGAGGTCACCGAGCGCCCGGACGGCGTGACGGTCGTCAACGACGCCTACAACGCGAACCCCGAGTCCATGAAGGCAGCGCTGCGCGCGCTGGCGGCCATGGGCGAAGCCTCACGGGCGAAGGGGGGCCGTACGTGGGCGGTGCTCGGCAAGATGGCCGAGCTCGGGGACGAGGCGCTCGCCGAGCACGACGCGGTCGGACGGCTCGCCGTCCGGCTCAACGTCAGCAAGCTCGTCGCGGTCGGGGGCAGAGAAGCCTCCTGGCTGCAACTGGGCGCATATAACGAGGGTTCGTGGGGTGAGGAGTCGGTGCACGTGTCCGACGCACAGGCGGCGGTCGACCTGTTGCGCAGCGAATTGCGCCCGGGGGATGTCGTACTCGTGAAGGCGTCCCGTTCGGTCGGGCTCGAGAGCGTGGCGCAGGCGCTGCTCGAGACCGGTGCCGAGGGTGAGGTCTCCGCCCGATGATGAATCAGATCCTGTTCGCAGGAGTCATTGGCCTCTTCCTGACCCTGATCGGCACCCCCCTGCTGATCAAACTGCTCGCGCGCAAGGGCTACGGGCAGTACATCCGCGACGACGGCCCGCGCGAGCACGCCAGCAAGCGCGGCACGCCGACCATGGGCGGCATCGCCTTCATCCTGGCGACGGTCGCCGCGTACTTCCTCAGCAAGGTGATCAGCGGCGAGCCGCCGAGGTACTCGGGCGTGCTGGTGCTGGGCCTGATGGTCGGCATGGGCCTGGTCGGCTTCCTGGACGACTACATCAAGATCGTCAAGCGGCGTTCGCTGGGTCTGCGGGCCAAGGCCAAGATGGCCGGCCAGCTGATCGTCGGCATCGCCTTCGCGGTGCTCTCGCTGCAGTTCGCGGACTCCCGCGGCAACACCCCGGCCTCCACGAAGCTGTCGTTCATCACGGACTTCGGCTGGACCATCGGCCCGGTGCTGTTCGTGGTCTGGGCGCTGTTCATGATCCTCGCGATGTCGAACGGCGTGAACCTGACCGACGGTCTGGACGGTCTGGCCACCGGCGCCTCCGTGCTGGTCTTCGGCGCCTACACCTTCATCGGCGTCTGGCAGTTCCAGGAGTCGTGCGCCAACGCCCTGGAACTGACCAACCCGGGCGCCTGCTACGAGGTGCGCGACCCGCTCGACCTCGCCGTCGTCTCCGCCGCGCTGATGGGGTCCTGCCTCGGCTTCCTGTGGTGGAACACCTCGCCGGCCAAGATCTTCATGGGCGACACCGGCTCGCTGGCGCTCGGCGGCGTGCTCGCGGGCCTCGCGATCTGCTCCCGCACCGAGCTGCTGCTGGCCATCCTGGGCGGTCTGTTCGTCCTCATCACCATGTCGGTGGTCATCCAGGTCGGCTCGTTCAAGCTCACCGGGAAGCGGGTCTTCCGGATGGCGCCGCTCCAGCATCACTTCGAACTCAAGGGCTGGTCCGAAGTCCTCGTGGTGGTCCGCTTCTGGATCATCCAGGGCATCTGCGTGATCGTCGGACTGGGCCTCTTCTACGCGGGATGGGCAGCGGACAAGTGACCGACTGGCAGGGGAAGCACGTCACCGTCGCCGGACTCGGAGTCTCCGGCGTCCCGGCGGCCAAGGTGCTGCACGGGCTCGGCGCGGAGGTCACCGTCGTCAACGACGGGGACGACGCACGGGCGCGCGAGCAGGCCGCCGGACTGGAGGCGCTGGGCGTCACCGTCCGCCTCGGCGACGGCGACACCCTGCCCGAGGGCACCGAGCTGATCGTCACGGCCCCCGGCTGGAGGCCCGACAAGCCGCTGTTCGCGGCGGCGGACGCGGCCGGGGTGCCGGTGTGGGGCGACGTCGAACTCGCCTGGCGGCTCAGGAAGCCCGGCGCGGCCCCCTGGCTCGCGGTCACCGGCACCAACGGCAAGACCACGACCGTCCAGATGCTCGCCTCCATCCTGAAGGCGGCGGGCCTGCGCACCGCCGCCGTCGGCAACATCGGCGTCTCCCTCCTCGACGCGGTGCTCGGCGAGGAGGAGTACGACGTGCTCGCCGTGGAGCTGTCCAGTTACCAGCTCCACTGGGCGCCCTCGCTGCGCGCCCACTCCGCGGCCGTCCTCAACCTCGCCCCGGACCACCTCGACTGGCACGGCTCCATGGAGGCGTACGCGAGGGACAAGGGCCGCATCTACGAGGGCAATCGCGTCGCCTGCGTCTACAACGTGGCCGACAAGGCCACCGAGGACCTGGTCCGCGAGGCCGACGTCGAGGAGGGCTGCCGGGCGATCGGATTCACCCTGGGCACGCCGGGGCCCTCCCAACTCGGCGTCGTGGAGGGCATCCTGGTCGACCGCGCCTTCGTCGAGAACCGGCAGAAGAACGCCCAGGAACTCGCCGAGGTCTCCGACGTGAGGCCCCCGGCCCCGCACAACATCGCCAACGCCCTTGCCGCCGCGGCCCTCGCGCGGGCCTACGGGGTGCCGGCGGGCGCCGTACGGGACGGCCTGCGGGCCTTCACCCCGGACGCCCACCGCATCGCGTACGTCGCCGACGTGGACGGCGTCGCGTACGTCGACGACTCCAAGGCCACCAACACGCACGCGGCACAGGCCTCGTTGGCGGCCTACGAGTCCATCGTGTGGATCGCGGGCGGGCTCGCCAAGGGCGCCACCTTCGACGAACTGGTCGCGGGCTCCGCGGAGCGGCTGCGCGGCGCCGTGCTGATCGGCCGGGACCGCGAACTGATCCGCGAAGCCCTCGCGCGACACGCCCCGGAAGTACCCGTCGTCGACCTCGGGCGGACCGACACTGGGGCGATGCTCCAGGCCGTCCAGGAGGCACGGCGGCTCGCCCGGCCCGGCGACACGGTGCTGCTGGCCCCGGCCTGCGCCTCGATGGACATGTTCGCCAACTACAACAAGCGCGGTGACGCGTTCGCACAGGCGGTGCGCGAGCTCGGCGCCTGACCCCGGCCGCCGTGCGCCGGGCGACCTTGGGAGGGACGCGTGGGACCGTCGACGGCGTACAGCGGAGGCCCGGATGGCCAGTAGCCGTACCGGCCGCCCGCCCGTGCAGCGGGCCGTGCGCCGGCCCGTCGTGCCCGGGCCGGCGCGCGAGAACCCCTTCCGCACCCTGGTCACCCGGGCGCGCAGGGCCTGGGACCGACCGCTGACCGCGTACTACCTGATCCTCGGCGGCAGTGCGCTGATCACCGTGCTGGGCCTGGTGATGGTCTACTCGGCCTCCCAGATCACGGCGCTGCAGATGTCGCTGCCGGGCTCCTACTTCTTCCGCAAGCAGCTGCTGGCCGCCTCGATCGGCGGCGTACTGCTGCTGGCCGCCTCCCGGATGCCGGTGAGGCTGCACCGCGCCCTGGCCTACCCGATCCTCGCGGGCGCCGTCGTCCTGATGGCCCTGGTACAGGTGCCGGGGGTGGGGGTCGCGGTCAACGGCAACCAGAACTGGATCTCCCTCGGCGGCTCCTTCCAGCTCCAGCCCAGCGAGTTCGGCAAGCTCGCGCTGGTGCTGTGGGGCGCCGACCTGCTCGCCCGCAAGCAGGACAGGCGGCTGCTGTCCCAGTGGAAGCACATGCTGGTGCCGCTCGTCCCGGCCGCCTTCATGCTGCTCGGACTGATCATGCTCGGCGGCGACATGGGGACGGCGATCATCCTGACGGCGATCCTCTTCGGCCTGCTGTGGCTGGCGGGGGCGCCGACCCGGCTGTTCGTCGGGGTGCTGTCGATCGCCGCGCTGCTCGGCGCCGTCCTCATCCGCACCAGCCCCAACCGCATGGCCCGGCTCACCTGTCTCGGCGCCACCGAGCCCCAGACGGGACCGGTCGACTGCTGGCAGGCCGTGCACGGGATCTACGCCCTCGCCTCCGGCGGGATCTTCGGTTCCGGACTCGGTGCGAGTGTGGAGAAATGGGGCCAACTCCCCGAAGCGCACACGGACTTCATCTTCGCCATCACCGGTGAGGAACTGGGCCTGGCGGGGACGCTGTCGGTACTCGCCCTGTTCGCGGCTCTAGGCTATGCGGGTATCCGCGTGGCCGGACGCACGGAGGACCCCTTCGTCAGGTATGCCGCGGGAGGCGTGACCACCTGGATCACGGCCCAGGCCGTGATCAACATCGGTGCGGTGCTCGGTCTGCTGCCGATCGCCGGAGTCCCGCTCCCGCTGTTCTCCTACGGGGGGTCCGCCCTGCTGCCGACCATGTTCGCCATCGGGCTGCTGATCGCCTTCGCGCGTGAGGACCCCGCTGCACGGATGGCGCTTGCCATGCGGCAACCCCGCTTTGGTAGAAAGCGGAACGGGGGCTCACAGCGGCCCCGCAGATGGAACACGATGCGACGGCGCGCCCCGGTGGCGCGTTCGTCCGGAGAGCGGTGAATTTCGGTGCATGTCGTACTCGCCGGCGGAGGAACCGCGGGCCACATCGAGCCCGCGCTCGCCCTCGCGGACGCCCTGCGCAGGCAGGATCCGACCGTGGGCATCACGGCCCTGGGCACGGAGCGCGGCCTGGAGACCCGTCTCGTACCCGAGCGCGGGTACGAGCTGGCGCTGATCCCCGCCGTGCCGCTGCCGCGCAAGCCCACCCCCGAGCTGATCACCGTCCCGGGCCGGCTGCGCGGCACCATCAAGGCGGCCGAGCAGGTCCTGGAGCGCACCGGGGCGGACGCCGTGGTCGGCTTCGGCGGCTACGTCGCCCTGCCCGGCTACCTCGCGGCCAAACGGCTCGGCGTGCCGATCGTGATCCACGAGGCCAACGCCCGGCCCGGACTGGCCAACAAGATCGGCTCCCGGTACGCCGCGCAGGTCGCCGTCTCCACGCCCGACAGCAAGCTGCGCAACTCCCGCTACATCGGCATCCCGCTGCGCCGTTCCATCTCCACCCTCGACCGGGCCGCCGTGCGCCCCGAGGCCCGTGCCGCGTTCGGCCTCGACCCCAATCTGCCCACGCTGCTGGTCTCCGGCGGTTCCCAGGGCGCCCGCCGGCTCAACGAGGTCGTCCAGCAGGTCGCTCCGTGGCTCCAGCAGGCCGGGATCCAGATCCTGCACGCGGTCGGTCCGAAGAACGAACTGCCGCAGGTGCACCAGATGCCGGGCATGCCCCCCTACATCCCGGTAAGTTACCTGGACCGGATGGACCTCGCGTACGCCGCGGCCGACATGATGCTCTGCCGCGCGGGCGCGATGACCGTCGCCGAACTCTCCGCCGTCGGGCTCCCGGCCGCCTACGTCCCGCTGCCCATCGGCAACGGCGAACAGCGGCTCAACGCCCAGCCGGTGGTCAAGGCCGGCGGCGGGCTGCTGGTGGACGACGCGGAGCTGACGCCCGAGTGGGTGCAGCAGAACGTCCTGCCCGTGCTCGCCGATCCGCACCGGCTGTACGAGATGTCCCGCGCCGCCGCCGAGTTCGGCCGCCGGGACGCCGACGACCTGCTCGTCGGCATGGTGTACGAGGCGATCGCCGCCCGTGCGCACCGCTGAGCGGCGAGTGAGCCGAAGGGGTGCGTCGGTGTCGAGCGACCGAGCGCGCGGAGGCCCGAAGGGGTGAGCACGGCCGGTCGCTCGACACCGACGCAAGCGCCCCGGAGGCGAACCGGGTCCTGAAGGAGGAAGCATGGCCGGATCGACCACCGCCGAGCGTGGTGCACGCAAGCGGGGGGCGTCCGGCCCGCCGCCGGCCGTCCGACGGTTCGGACGACGACAGGTTCGTCGGATCGTCGTCCTGGCCGTCGTCCTGGTGTTCCTCGGCAGCGGGGCGTTCTGGCTGCTGTACGGGTCGGACCTGGTACGGGTGGAGCGCGTGTCGGTGTCGGGGACCCGGGTCCTGACCCCCGCGGAGGTGCGCGAGGCCGCCGCCGTCCCCCTCGGGGAACAGCTGGTCTCCGTCGACACCGATGCGATCGAGGCACGGCTCTCTGAGGAACTGCCCCGGATCGACACGGTCGACGTGGTCCGTTCCTGGCCGGACGGGATCGCGCTGAAGGTGACGGAACGCACCGCCGTCCTCCTCGTCCACGAAGGCGGGAAGTTCATCGAAGTGGACGACGAGGGTGTCCGTTTCGCCACGGTTTCCAAGGCGCCCGACGGCGTGCCCGCGCTGAAAATGGCCATTTCCGGAAGCGGTTCCGCGGCGGCGAGCCTGCGCCGCTTCGGCGAGGACCGGCTGACCCGGGAGGCGGTGCGGGTGGCCGGCGCGATCCCGGCCTCCGTGGCGCGCGCCACCCGCAGCGTCAAGGTCCGTTCCTACGACGACATCTCGCTGGAACTGGCGGGCGGCCGCACGGTCGCCTGGGGAAGCGGCGAGCGGAGCGCCGAGAAGAGCCGTACCCTCACCGCACTGATGAAAGCGGAGCCAGGCGCGCGCCACTTCGACGTCAGCGTTCCCACGGCCCCGGCGTCATCGGGAAGTTGACGCACATCGGTGCAGGCCAGCACCCTGGTTGGGCAGCGCTACGGCTGATCACATAGGGTGAAAAGAAAAACGGGAGGTTCGGCGTGTTCGTTGAACGGGCGCCGCTTGTCGACTTAGTGTCCTGTTCGGAAGACTCCAGGGAACAGGCACACTGGTAACCCTAAACTTCAACGTTAGGGTTCGGGTCGGCGCTACGGACCGTCCCATTCGGCATCAGTCGTCGGGTCGCGGGGGCATCAGTGCTTCAGCGGTCGGGCGACACGTAACTCGAGGCGAGAGGCCTTCGACGTGGCAGCACCGCAGAACTACCTCGCAGTCATCAAAGTCATCGGTGTCGGCGGCGGTGGTGTCAATGCCATCAACCGGATGATCGAGGTCGGTCTCAAGGGCGTCGAGTTCATCGCCATCAACACCGACGCGCAAGCCCTGTTGATGAGCGACGCCGACGTCAAGCTCGACGTCGGCCGCGAACTCACCCGCGGACTCGGCGCCGGAGCCAACCCGGCCGTCGGCCGCAAGGCCGCGGAGGACCACCGCGAGGAGATCGAGGAGGTCCTCAAGGGGGCCGACATGGTCTTCGTGACGGCCGGCGAGGGCGGCGGCACCGGCACCGGCGGCGCTCCCGTCGTGGCCAACATCGCCCGCTCGCTCGGCGCCCTCACCATCGGCGTGGTCACCCGCCCGTTCACCTTCGAGGGGCGGCGTCGCGCGAACCAGGCCGAGGACGGCATCGCCGAGCTCCGCGAAGAGGTCGACACCCTCATCGTGATCCCGAACGACCGGCTGCTGTCCATCTCGGACCGCCAGGTGTCGGTCCTCGACGCCTTCAAGTCGGCGGACCAGGTGCTGCTCTCCGGCGTCCAGGGCATCACCGACCTCATCACCACGCCCGGCCTGATCAACCTGGACTTCGCCGACGTGAAGTCGGTCATGTCGGAGGCGGGCTCCGCCCTCATGGGCATCGGCTCGGCCCGCGGCGACGACCGCGCGGTGGCCGCCGCCGAGATGGCCATCTCCTCGCCCCTGCTGGAGGCCTCCATCGACGGCGCCCGCGGTGTGCTGCTCTCCATCTCCGGCGGCTCCGACCTCGGTCTGTTCGAGATCAACGAGGCCGCCCAGCTGGTCAGCGAGGCCGCTCACCCCGAGGCCAACATCATCTTCGGCGCGGTGATCGACGACGCCCTCGGCGACGAGGTCCGGGTCACCGTGATCGCGGCCGGCTTCGACGGCGGCCAGCCGCCGGCCAAGCGGGACAACGTCCTCGGCTCCTCCTCGGCCAAGCGCGAGGAGCCGGCCCCGGCGCGCCAGCCGGAGAGCCGCCCGTCCTTCGGCTCGCTCGGCAGCGTCACGCCGAAGGAGGACCCGGAGCCGGTGGCGCCGGAGCCGGTGCACGACATCCCGGTCGTCCAGCCCCCGGTCCCGCCGTCGCGGACCTACGACAGCGCGGCCGAGGAACTGGACGTACCGGACTTCTTGAAGTGATAGGACAGCGCGAGAGCGTGAGCGGCGCGCACTTCGCCTTCACCGACCGGTGGGGCGGGGTGAGCGCCGCTCCGTATGAGGAGCTCAACCTCGGCGGGGCCGTCGGCGACGACCCCGGCGCCGTGCGGGCCAACCGCGAACTGGCCGCCGGGTCGCTCGGCGTGGACCCGGCCCGGGTGGTCTGGATGAACCAGGTGCACGGGGCCGACGCGGTCGTGGTCGACGGGCCCTGGGGCGAGGACCCGGTCCCCGAGGTGGACGCGATCGTCACCGCGCGGCGCGGACTCGCCCTCGCGGTGCTCACCGCCGACTGCGTGCCGGTGCTGCTCGCCGACCCCGTCGCGGGTGTCGTCGCCGCGGCCCACGCGGGCCGGCCCGGCATGACCGCCGGGATCGTCCCCGCCGCCGTGCGGGCCATGACCGGACTCGGCGCCGACCCCTCCCGGATCGTCGCCCGCACCGGACCCGCGGTCTGCGGCCGGTGCTACGAGGTGCCGGAGGCGATGCGCGCCGAGGTGACCGCCGCCGAACAGGCGGCGCACGCCGAGACGAGTTGGGGCACGCCGGCGGTCGACGTCTGCGCCGGGGTGCACGCGCAGCTCGAACGGCTCGGGGTGCGCGACCGGGAGCGTTCGCCGGTGTGCACGCTGGAGTCGGACGATCACTTCTCGTACCGTCGCGACCGCACCACCGGGCGGCTCGCGGGCTATGTGTGGCTGGACTGATGGGGCATGACGGACCGTAGGGACGAACTCGCCGCGAACCTGGCGAGAGTGGAGGAGCGGATCGCCGCCGCGTGCGACGCCGCCGGACGCGGACGGGACGAGGTGACCCTGATCGTGGTCACCAAGACCTACCCCGCGAGCGATGTGCGGATCCTGTCCGGGCTCGGGGTGCGTCACGTCGCCGAGAACCGGGACCAGGACGCCGCCCCCAAGGCGGCGGAATGCGCGGATCTGCCCCTTACCTGGCACTTCGTCGGTCAGCTTCAGACCAACAAGGTGCGCTCTGTGGTGGGTTATGCCGATTTCGTGCAGTCCGTCGACCGGCCCCGGCTGGTGACGGCCCTCGCCAGGGAGGCCGCGCGGGCCGGGCGCGAGGTCGGCTGTCTGATCCAGGTCGCGCTCGACGCCGACGAGGGCGGCCGGGGTGAGCGCGGAGGCGTGGCGCCCGGCGGCGTCGCGGAGTTGGCCGAACTGGTCGCGCGCTCCGAGGGGCTCAGGCTCGACGGCCTGATGACCGTCGCCCCGCTCACCGGGGAGTACGCGGGACGCGAACGGGCGGCGTTCGAGCGGTTGATGGATGTGTCGACCGACCTGCGCCGGACCCATCCGGCTGCGAACATGGTCTCGGCGGGGATGAGCGCGGACCTCGAGCAGGCCGTGGCCGCCGGGGCGACACATGTGCGCGTCGGCAGTGCGGTACTCGGAGTCCGCCCCGGGCTCGGGTAACGTCGCCAAGAAGTCGGACCACAGCAGAAAATATGGTCAGTTCCGCCGAACAGCGGACGTAAGACCCAGTGGATCGCGGGCACTCGGCGGTCGTCAGCGGATCCACCACAGAGCGGAGGACTAGGAGCATGGCCGGCGCGATGCGCAAGATGGCGGTCTACCTCGGCCTCGTGGAGGACGATGGGTACGACGGCCGCGGATTCGACCCAGACGACGACTTCGAACCCGAACTCGACCCGGAGCCCGAGCGGGATCACCGGCGGCACGAGCCGTCGCACCAGCCGCACGTCTCACATCAGCCCCAGAGGGACGAAGAGGTGCGAATCGCCCATCCTCCCGCGCCGCGCGAACCGATCGCCCGATCCGCTTCGCTCCCCGCGGAATCGCCACGCCCGGCGCGGATCGCGCCCGTGGCATCCATCACACAAGAACGCGCAAGCCTGGAGAAGAACGCACCGGTGATCATGCCCAAGGTCGTGTCGGAACGAGAGCCTTACCGGATCACCACGCTTCACCCCCGGACCTACAACGAGGCCCGTACCATCGGGGAACACTTCCGTGAGGGCACGCCGGTGATCATGAATCTGACCGAGATGGACGACACGGACGCGAAGCGACTTGTCGACTTCGCGGCCGGTTTGGTGTTCGGTCTTCACGGCAGTATCGAGAGGGTGACGCAGAAGGTGTTCCTGCTGTCTCCTGCTAACGTCGATGTCACGGCGGAGGACAAGGCCCGCATCGCAGAGGGCGGGTTCTTCAACCAGAGCTGAGACGCAGGACCGGATCAAGAGCGGTACAGGGGAGAGGGAAAAGCAGGCCATGAGCGTGTTCGCGCAGGTGATCTACATCGCGCTGATGGTGTTCCTCATCGTGCTGATCTTCCGTTTGGTCATGGATTACGTGTTCCAGTTCGCCCGCTCGTGGCAACCCGGCAAGGCGATGGTGGTCGTCCTGGAGGCCACCTACACTGTCACCGATCCACCGCTGAAGCTTCTGCGGCGGTTCATCCCGCCGCTGCGTCTCGGGGGCGTGGCGCTCGACCTGTCCTTCTTCGTCCTGATGATCATCGTCTGGATCCTCATCTCCGTCGCACAGAGGTTTGTGTGATGAGGATGGACGATACGGTCTTGCCGACTGCCGATGACTACGTTGAGGTGAAGAGATGCCGTTGACCCCCGAGGACGTGCGGAACAAACAGTTCACGACCGTCCGCCTCCGAGAAGGCTATGACGAGGACGAGGTCGATGCCTTCCTCGACGAGGTCGAAGCCGAACTGACGCGTCTGCTCCGCGAGAACGAGGACCTGCGCGCCAAGCTGGCCGCGGCCACGCGCGCGGCCGCCCAGAACCAGCAGAACATGCGCAAGCCCCCCGAGCCGCAGGACCAGCAGCAGCAACAGCAGGGGCCGCCCCAGGGCATGCCCCAGCAGGGGATGCCGCAGCAGGGCATGCCCCAGCAGGGGATGCCTCCGCAGGGGATGCCGCAGCAGGGCATGCGAGGTCCCGGCGCTCCGGTGCCCGCCGGCATATCGGGCCCGCCGCAGCAGCAGATGGGTGGCCCCATGGGTGGCCCGCCCCAGCTGCCGAGCGGTGCTCCTCAGCTGCCCGCCGGCCCCGGCGGACAGGGTGGCCCGCAGGGTCCCGGCCCCATGGGTCAGGGTCCCGGGCCGATGGGCCAGGGTGGTCCGATGCAGGGGCAGATGGGCCCCGGTGGCCCGATGGGCGGTCCCATGGGCGGTCCCGGTATGCCCGGTCAGGGCGGTCCCGGTATGCCCGGCCAGGGCGGCCCCGGCGGCGACAGCGCCGCGCGCGTCCTGTCGCTGGCCCAGCAGACCGCGGACCAGGCGATCGCGGAGGCCCGTTCCGAGGCCAACAAGATCGTGGGCGAGGCGCGTTCGCGTGCCGAGGGTCTCGAGCGGGACGCCCGTGCCAAGGCGGACGCCCTGGAGCGGGACGCGCAGGAGAAGCACCGCGTCGCGATGGGCTCCCTGGAGTCCGCCCGCGCCACGCTGGAGCGCAAGGTCGAGGACCTGCGCGGCTTCGAGCGCGAGTACCGCACGCGGCTGAAGTCCTACCTGGAGTCGCAGCTGCGCCAGCTGGAGACGCAGGCGGACGACTCGCTCGCCCCGCCGCGCCAGCCCGCGAGCGCCGCGCCGTCGCTGCCGCCGTCCCCGGCGCCCTCGATGGCTCCGGCCGGCGCCGGTGCGCCGTCCTACGGCGGCAACCAGGGGATGGGCGGAGGCCCCGGCGGCCAGTCCGGCCCGTCGTACGGCGGTCAGCAGCAGATGCAGCCCGCGATGACCCAGCCGATGGCGCCGGTGCGTCCGCAGGGCCCCTCGCCGATGGGTCAGGCGCCCTCGCCGATGCGCGGCTTCCTGATCGACGAGGACGACAACTGACGGCCCCACGGCCATGAGTACGGCGTAGCAGTCGGCAGCGTTCAGGGCGGGCCCCGGGTTCACGAACCCGGGGCCCGCCCTTTCGTCACGCGTGTTCACCGGGTACGCGGCGTTTGTTCGGCCATGGGCACGGTGTCCGGCGGGCGCAACGCCGAGGGCCGGACACCGGCACGGCCCCGGGCACCGGCACGGCCCCGGCACGGCCCCGGGCCCCGCGCGGGGCCCGGGGCCCGCCCGGCGCCTTACGCCTTGCGCAGGCGGAAGGAGAGCGACAGGCCTTCGTCGGTGAACGGCGTGCCGTACGTGCCGTCGGCCTCGCCCCGGGCGAAGTCCGTCGCCAGCACCTCGTCGGCGATCAGCTCCGCGTGCTCCGCCAGCGCGGCCACCGTCGCCGGGTCCGTCGCCGTCCAGCGCAGGGTGATCCGGTCGGCCACGTCGAGGCCGCTGTTCTTGCGGGCCTCCTGGATCAGCCGGATCGCGTCACGGGCGAGGCCCGCGCGGCGCAGTTCCTCGGTGATCTCCAGGTCGAGGGCGACCGTCGCACCGGCGTCGGACGCCACCGACCAGCCCTCGCGCGGGGTCTCCGTGATGATCACCTCGTCCGGGGCGAGGGAGATCGTCTCGCCGTCGACCTCCACCGAGGCCGTGCCCTGGCGCAGGGCCAGGGAGAGCGCGGCGGCGTCCGCGTGCGCGACCGCCTTGGCGACGTCCTGGACCCGCTTGCCGAACCGCTTGCCCAGCGCGCGGAAGTTGGCCTTCGCCGTGGTGTCCACCAGCGAGCCGCCCACCTCGGACAGCGACGCCAGCGACTCGACGTTCAGCTCCTCGGTGATCTGCGCGTGCAGTGCGGGGTCGAGGCGGTCGAAGCCGCCCGCCGCGATCAGCGCGCGCTTCAGCGGCTGGCGGGTCTTCACGCCCGACTCCGCGCGCGTGGCCCGGCCCAGCTCCACGAGCCGGCGCACCAGCACCATCTGCTGCGACAGCTCCGGGTCGATCGCGGACAGGTCCGCCTCCGGCCACGAGGACAGGTGCACCGACTCCGGGGCGCCCGGGGTGACCGGAACGATCAGGTCCTGCCAGACCCGCTCGGTGATGAACGGGGTCAGCGGGGCCATCAGCCTGGTGACCGTCTCCACGACCTCGTGCAGGGTGCGCAGCGCGGCCTTGTCGCCCTGCCAGAAGCGGCGGCGCGAGCGGCGGACGTACCAGTTGGACAGGTCGTCGACGAACGCGGACAGCAGCTTGCCGGCGCGCTGGGTGTCGTACCCCTCCAGCGCCTGGGTCACCTGGTCGGTGAGCGCGTGCAGTTCGGACAGGAGCCAGCGGTCGAGCACGGGCCGGTCGGCGGGGGCCGGGTCGGCCTCGCTCGGCGCCCAGTTCGACGTACGGGCGTACAGGGCCTGGAAGGCGACCGTGTTCCAGTACGTCAGCAGCGTCTTGCGGACGACCTCCTGGATGGTGCCGTGGCCCACCCGGCGGGCCGCCCACGGGGAACCGCCGGCCGCCATGAACCAGCGCACCGCGTCGGCGCCGTGCTGGTCCATGAGCGGGATCGGCTGCAGGATGTTGCCCAGGTGCTTGGACATCTTGCGGCCGTCCTCGGCGAGGATGTGACCGAGGCAGACGACGTTCTCGTACGACGACTTGCCGAAGACCAGCGTGCCGATCGCCATCAGCGTGTAGAACCAGCCGCGGGTCTGGTCGATGGCCTCGCAGATGAACTGCGCCGGGTAGCGGGCCTCGAACAGCTCCTTGTTCTTGTACGGGTAGCCCCACTGCGCGAACGGCATCGAACCCGAGTCGTACCAGGCGTCGATGACCTCCGGCACGCGCGTGGCCGTCGTGCCGCAGCCGTCCTGCGGGCAGGCGAAGGTGATCTCGTCGATGTAGGGGCGGTGCGGGTCGAGGCCCGACTGGTCGGTGCCGGTCAGCGCGGTGAGCTCCGCACGGGAGCCGACGACCGTGAGGTGGTCCTCCTCACAGCGCCAGACGGGCAGCGGGGTGCCCCAGTAGCGGTTGCGGGACAGCGCCCAGTCGATGTTGTTGTTCAGCCAGTCGCCGTAGCGGCCGTGCTTGACCGTGTCGGGGAACCAGTTGGTGTTCGCGTTCTCCCGCAGCAGCTCGTCCTTGACGGCCGTGGTGCGGATGTACCAGGACGGCTGCGCGTAGTAGAGCAGCGCGGTGTGGCAGCGCCAGCAGTGCGGGTAGCTGTGCTCGTACGGGACGTGCCGGAAGAGCAGGCCGCGCTCGTCGAGGTCCGCGGTGAGCTTCTCGTCGGCCTTCTTGAAGAAGACGCCGCCGACCAGGGGGACGTCCTCCTCGAAGGTGCCGTCGGGGCGGACCGGGTTGACGACGGGCAGGCCGTAGGAGCGGCAGACCTTGAGGTCGTCCTCGCCGAAGGCGGGGGACTGGTGGACCAGACCCGTGCCGTCCTCGGTGGTGACGTACTCGGCGTTCACCACGTAGTGCGCCTCGGCCGGGAACTCCACCAGCTCGAACGGACGCCGGTAGGTCCAGCGCTCCATCTCGGCGCCGGTGAAGGACCGGCCGGTGGTCTCCCAGCCCTCGCCGAGGGCCTTGGCGACCAGCTGCTCGGCGACGACCAGCTTCTCCTCGCCGTTCGTGGCGACGACGTAGGTGACCTCGGGGTGCGCGGCGACCGCCGTGTTGGAGACCAGGGTCCACGGGGTCGTCGTCCAGACGACCAGCGCGGCCTCGCCGGCCAGCGGCCCCGAGGTGAGCGGGAAGCGGACGTAGACGGACGGGTCGACGACCGTCTCGTAGCCCTGGGCCAGCTCGTGGTCGGACAGGCCGGTGCCGCAGCGGGGGCACCAGGGGGCGACGCGGTGGTCCTGGACCAGCAGGCCCTTGTCGAAGATCTCCTTCAGGGACCACCAGACGGAGTCGACGTACTCCGGGTCCATGGTGCGGTAGGCCTCGTCGAGGTCGACCCAGTAGCCCATGCGGGTCGTCAGCTCGGTGAAGGCGTCGGTGTGGCGGGTCACCGACTCGCGGCACCTGGCGTTGAACTCGGCGATGCCGTACGCCTCGATGTCCTGCTTCCCGGAGAAGCCGAGCTCCTTCTCGACGGCCAGCTCCACCGGCAGGCCGTGGCAGTCCCAGCCGGCCTTGCGGGCCACGTGGTAGCCGCGCATGGTGCGGAAGCGGGGGAAGACGTCCTTGAAGACGCGGGCCTCGATGTGGTGGGCGCCCGGCATGCCGTTGGCGGTGGGCGGACCCTCGTAGAACACCCACTCGGGGCGGCCCTCGGACTGCTCCAGGCTCTTGGCGAAGATCTTCTGCTCACGCCAGAACTCGAGCACCGCGCGCTCCAGCGCGGGCAGGTCGACCTGGGCGGGTACCTGGCGGTACGTCGGCGTTGTCATCAGCGGGCTTCCTCCGGCGGACTTGCTGCCTTCCGTCCGGAGGGACGAGAGCTGTGTCGATCCCTGCGCCACCGTCGGCGCGCTCCCGCGGTACCACCCTCCTTGGCCCCCCGGTGCGACGTGCGCTCCGGTGAGCCCCCTCATTGGGCTCGCGATGCCGGTTCTACCGCCCCGGGCAGGGGTTTCTTCCGGCGGCTCCGGGGTGATCTTCACGTCGCGCTCGCCCCCGGGCTCACACCGTCCCCGGGTCGCTCTGGGCTGCGTACGCCGCTACTCGTCCCCATCCACGCTTTTCGCTCCGCCCAGTGTACGGCGCGCCGGGGACGGCGGCCGACCGGTTTCCCGCCCGCCGTACCGTCCGCCCTCCCCCGAATGGTGAGGCGCGCCCGTCCGGATCCCGGGAGGTTCCTGCCGGGGGCATACCCGGCGGGGAGCTGGGCACAACGCATGCAGGTTCGCCGCGAGGCGTCCGGGGGCGAGGGAATCGGGCGGTGTGCCCCGTTGCCGCGGGCCTCGAGTCGATTTATCGTCCCAGCACGATTCGCGTGCAAGATCATGATATGTGAAGGGGCCGCGGCCATGGTGGCGAAGAAGACCGCCGTACAGCAGCCGGCACCGTCCGGCGGCCCCGGACCCGCTCGGGACGGCGGGGCCGGGGCGTCGGACGGGCCGGCCGGAGCCGCGCCCGCACGGACGACGGCGCGGCGGCAGCCCGCCGGGCGGACTGCTGCCGGGAGGCGGGCCGCCGGGGCGGAGCCCGCGAAGAAGGCGCCGGCCGGGAAGACCTCCGCCGGGAGGCGGGCCGCCGAAGCGGTGGCCGGTGACGTGGGCGGGTCTGACGGGGGCCGGGCGGGGAAGAAGGTGGCGGGGGGCCGGGGGGCCGGTGCCGCCGGGGCCGGTGGGCCCGAACGGGATGTGGCCGGGCACAGCACGGCCGATGACGCGGGCGCGGTGGACGCCGCGGCGCAGACGGGAGCGACGACGGTGAGTGCGAAGAAGACTCCTGGCACGGTCACGGCGGAGAAGAACGCCGTGCCCAAGGCCCGGATCGGCGCGGCCGAACCGGGCGACCTCGCGGTACGCCCGGGCGAGGAGCCCTGGACCCCGGAAGAGGTCGAGGGGGCACGGACCGAGCTGACGTCCGAGGCGCTGCGGCTGCGCGAGGAGATCGCCTCCTCCGAGCAGTCGCTGGCCGGCCTGATGCGGGACTCCGGCGACGGTGCCGGCGACGACCAGGCGGACACCGGCACCAAGAACATCACGCGCGAGCACGAACTGGCGCTCGCCGCGAACGCGCGCGAGATGCTCACCCAGTTCGAGCACGCCCTCCAGCGGCTCGACGCCGGCACCTACGGCCTCTGCGAGAACTGCGGCGACCCCATCGGAAAGGCCCGGATGCAGGCCTTCCCCCGGGCCACCCTGTGCGTCGAGTGCAAGCAGAAGCAGGAACGGCGGTACTGATCGGCGGGCGCGCGGGGCGTGCCGTACCCTCGTCCTCAGTCAGGTACCTAGGCTGAGGGACTCACGTGGCAGAGGCGGAGCGCATCATCGGTACGCCGGACACCCCGGACGCGGACCGGGAGGAGCGGGAACGGGCCGGCACCGGGGCGGCGGAGGCCGGGCGGCCCCGCGGCAAGCGGCGGATCGCCGTGCTGTTCACCGTCGCCGTGTTCGCGTACGCCCTCGACCTGATCAGCAAGATGGTCGTGGTCGCCAAGCTGGAGCACCACGAGCCCATCGAGATCGTCGGGGACTGGCTCCGCTTCGAGGCGATCCGCAACGCGGGCGCGGCCTTCGGCTTCGGCGAGGCCTTCACCGTGATCTTCACGGTGATCGCGGCAGCCGTGATCGTGGTGATCATCCGCCTCGCCCGCAAGCTCCACAGCCTGCCGTGGGCGATCGCGCTGGGCCTGCTGCTCGGCGGCGCCCTCGGCAACCTCACCGACCGGATCTTCCGCTCGCCGGGCGTCTTCGAGGGCGCGGTGGTCGACTTCATCGCGCCCAAGGGCTTCGCCGTGTTCAACCTGGCGGACTCGGCGATCGTGTGCGGCGGCATCCTGATCGTGCTGCTGTCGTTCCGGGGCCTCGACCCGGACGGCACCGTCCACAAGGACTGAACGCGCGTACGGGGTCACCGGTCCCGTCCGGCATACTCGACGGGTGAGCACGATTCCCGAGATCCGTACCCTGCCCGTGCCCGACGGCCTGGAGGGCGAGCGCGTCGACGCCGCCATCTCCCGCATGTTCGGCTTCTCCCGCACCAAGGCGGCCGAGCTCGCCGCCGCGGGGAAGGTCACGGTCGACGGGTCGGTGGTCGGCAAGTCCGAGCGGGTCAGCGGCGGCGCCTGGCTCGAGGTGGAGATGCCGCAGGCGCCCGCGCCGGTGCAGGTGGTCGCCGAGCCGGTCGAGGGCATGGAGATCGTGCACGACGACGACGACGTGGTCGTGATCGTCAAGCCCGTCGGCGTCGCCGCCCACCCCTCGCCGGGCTGGACGGGCCCGACGGTGATCGGCGGCCTCGCCGCCGCCGGGTACCGCGTCTCGACCTCCGGCGCCGCCGAGCGCCAGGGCATCGTGCACCGCCTCGACGTGGGCACCTCCGGCCTGATGGTGGTCGCCAAGTCGGAGCGCGCGTACACCTCGCTGAAGCGCCAGTTCAAGGAGCGCACGGTCGACAAGCGCTACCACACGCTCGTCCAGGGCCACCCCGACCCCACCAGCGGCACCATCGACGCCCCCATCGGCCGTCACCCGCAGCACGACTACAAGTGGGCGGTCACCGCGGAGGGCAAGCCGTCCGTCACGCACTACGACCTCGTCGAGGCGTTCCGCGCCGCGTCCCTCCTCGACGTCAAGCTGGAGACCGGCCGCACCCACCAGATCCGCGTCCACATGGCCGCCCACCGGCACCCCTGCGTCGGCGACCTGACCTACGGCGCCGACCCCACGCTCGCCAAGCGGCTCCGGCTGACCCGCCAGTGGCTGCACGCCGTACGCCTCGGCTTCGAGCACCCCGGCGACGGGCAGTGGGTGGAGTTCTCCAGCGACTACCCCGACGACCTGCAGCAGGCGCTGGACCGGGTCCGCGAGGAGACCTACGCATGAGCGACCCGTACACGGTCCGCGTGGCGGACGGGCCCGCCGACCGCGAGGCGTGCTTCGCGGTCCGCAAGGAGGTCTTCGTCGCCGAGCAGGGCGTCCCCGAGGACATCGAGTACGACGCCCACGACGCCGGCGCCGTCCACGTGCTGGCGGTCGCAGAGGACGGCACACCGCTCGGCACCGGACGGCTGCTGCACGGCGCGGCCGCCGCGGCGAAGAACGGCGGCGACCCGGACGTCGGCTCCCTGGGCCGGCTCGCGGTGACGCGCCGGGCGCGGGGCCTCGGCGTCGGCGCGGCACTGGTGCGGGCCATCGAGGAGGCGGCCCGCACGCGGGGACTCACCGCCGTGGACCTGCACGCGCAGACCCACGCCCTCGGTTTCTACGAGCGGCTGGGCTACGAGGCCTACGGACCGGAGTTCCCGGACGCGGGGATACCCCACCGGGCCATGCGGCGCGTGCTGTAACGCGGACCGGCGAACGCCCCGGCGGGGCGGCGGCATGGCAGGCTGGAAGTCCGCTGACCGATCGTCGACCCCCCGGGAGCACCGTCCGTGGATCAGTTGGCCCTGCTGTTCGCCCTGCTGCTCGGGGCGGTGGTGAGCGTTCCGGTGGGGGAGCGGCTGGGGCTGCCGGCACCGGTGCTGATGACGGTCCTCGGGATCGTCCTGGCACTGCTGGAGTTCGTGCCGAACGTCGACGTCCCGCCGGAACTGATCCTGCCGCTGCTGCTGCCGCCCCTGCTCTACGCCGCCGTGCGCCGCACCTCCTGGCGCCAGTTCGCGGCGAACGTCAGACCGATCCTCCTGCTGGCCGTGGCGCTGGTCTTCGTCACCACCCTGTGCGTGGCCGTCGTCGCCCACGCGATCGTGCCGGGACTGCCGCTGGCCGCCGCCGTCGCCCTCGGCGCCCTGGTCGCGCCCCCCGACCCGGTCGCGGCGACCGCCGTCGCCGGGAAGCTGGGACTGCCGCGCCGGCTGGTGTCGATCCTGGAGGGCGAGGGACTGTTCAACGACGTCACGGCCATCGTCCTCTACCACGTGGCGATCGCCGCCGCCGTGAGCGGAACCTTCTCGCCCTGGCGGGCCGGTCTCGACCTGGTGCTGTCGGCCGTGGTGGCGATCGCGGTCGGGCTCGTGCTCGGCTGGTGCACCGACAAGGCGATGAGCCTGCTCGGCGACCCGACCCTGCAGGTCGCCCTGACCCTGCTGGTGCCGTTCGCCTCCTACGTCCTGGCCGAGGAACTGCACGGCTCGGGCGTCCTCGGGGTGCTCGTCACCGCGCTGTTCCTGGTGGAGTACGCCACCGACGCCGACGACGTCATGGCCCGGCTCGCCGGGCACACCTTCTGGGACATCGTGGACACCCTGGTCACCGGCGTCGCGTTCGGGCTGGTCGGCCTCGAACTGCACAACGCGGTCGAGACCGCGAACGGGCACTGGGGCGAGCTGCTCACCTGGGCGGCGGCGGTCGTCGGCGTGGTCGTCCTGGTCCGGCTGGCGTGGCTGCTGCCGGCGACCTGGCTGACGAAGCGGCTGCACACCGTGCGGGACGTCGGCGAGGACATCCCGGTGAGCTGGCGCGAGACCGTGGTGATGTGGTGGTCGGGGATGCGCGGGGTGGCCTCCGTCGCGCTGGCCCTCGCCATTCCGCTGGAGATCGACGGCGGGGACGACTTCCCGGCCCGGGGCGAGATCGTCTTCATCGCGTTCGGCGTGGTGCTGGCGACGCTGCTGGTGCAGGGGCTCACCCTGCCGTGGCTGGTCAAGAGGCTGGGGGTGCGGGGCGACACCGAGCGGGAGAAGGAGCTCGAGCGGCAGCTCGCGATCCGCGCGGCGAAGGCGGCGAAGCGGCGGCTGCGCGAGATCGAGCAGGTCGAGGACCTGCCCGAGGAGCTGGCCGAGCAGATGCTGCGCAGGTCGGTCGACATCGGGGTGCGGATCAGCCCGGACATGGCGGAGGACGAGCGCCGGGAGGCGTACCGGCAGCGGGCGCGGCGGCTGAAGCGGGTGCGGCGGATCGAGGGGGAGATGCTCAGCGCCGCGCGGCACGAGGTGCTGACGGCACGCAGCGAGCAGGGAGCCGATCCCGAGGTGGTGGACCGGGTGCTGCGCCATCTGGACGTGCGGAGCCTGCGCTGAGACGCCGCGAAATGCCGCCGTCGGCGGCATTTCCTCCGTAGGGTCCGGGCATGACTCGGAATGTTGTGATCAGCGGGGGCGGTACCGGCATCGGACTGGCGACCGCGCAGGTGTTCGCCGCCGACGGGGACCAGGTGCTGCTGCTCGGGCGGCGTCGGGACGTCCTGGAACGGGCGGCGGTGCCGGGCGCCCTGACCTACGCGGCGGATCTGGCCGATCCGGAGGCCGTACGGGGCGTGGCGGGCTTCGTGGGCCGCGAGTTCGGGGCGGTGGACGTACTGGTCCACTCGGCCGGGGGCAACGGGCTGCTCGAGCCCCCGGTCGGCGCCGACGACCCGCTCGACGCGGTCGCCCGCGACTGGACGATCAACTTCCGGCTCAATGTGCTGACCGCCGTGCTGCTCACCGAGGCCCTGCGGGACCGGCTCGCCGAGCCCGGCGGACGCGTGCTCTTCCTCAGCTCCATCGCCGCCTTCCGCGGCTCCGGACGGAGCTCGTACGCGGCGGCCAAGGCGTCACTGCACCCGTACGCCCACGACCTGGCCCGGCGGCTGGGGCCGCACGGCATCACCGTGAACGTGGTCGCGCCCGGCTACGTCGAGGACACCGGGTTCTTCGGCGACGGCGTGGACGGGGAGCGGCGGGCGCAACTGATCGCGGAGACGTCGGACAAGCGGGCGGGGACGCCCGGGGACGTCGCCGCGACCCTGCACTGGCTGGCCTCCCCGGGCGCCGCGCACCTCACCTCGCAGATCATCCAGGTCAACGGAGGAGCCGAACGGGGCCACTGAGGCCCGGGTCAGCGCTCCCTGGGATGGCGGTGCGCGCGACGGGCCGCCGGCACGCCGTCGGGGACGCGCCGGCCGTCGGGGACGTGGTACCCGTCCAGGCGGGGCGCGGGCACCGCGTCCGCCGTGTTGACCCGGGGGAGGGCGTAGGGGTGCTCCTCCGTCAGCCAGCGGATCATCCGCTCGCGGACCGTGACCCGCACCGTCCAGATGTCGTCCGCGTCCCTGGCCGTCACCAGGGCCCGCACCTCCATGGTGCTGGGGGTGCTGTCCGTCACGGTCAGGTTGTGGGCGCGGCCGTCCCAGGCCTGGCACTCCCGGAGGATGTCGCGGAGCTTGTCGCGCATCGCGTCCAGCGGCGCCGAGTGGTCGAGGTGCCAGAAGACGGTGCCGGTCATCTGCGGCGTGCCGCGCGACCAGTTCTCGAACGGCTTGGAGGTGAAGTACGACACCGGCATGGTGATCCGGCGCTCGTCCCAGGTGCGCACGGTCAGGAAGGTCAGCGTGATCTCCTCGACCGTGCCCCACTCGCCGTCCACGACCACCGTGTCGCCGATGCGCACCATGTCGCCGAAGGCGATCTGCAGCCCGGCGAACATGTTGCCCAGCGTGGACTGGGCGGCCACACCGGCGACGATGCCGAGGATGCCGGCCGAGGCCAGCAGCGAGGCCCCGGCCGCCCGCATCGCGGGGAAGGTCAGCAGCATCGCGGCCGCCGCCACCACCCCGACGATCGCCGACACCACCCGCCGGATCAGCGTCACCTGGGTGCGCACCCGGCGGACCCGGGCGGGGTTCCGCTCGCGGTGGGTGCTGGCGTACCGGGTGTACGAGGTCTCCACGACCGCGGCCGCGATCCGGATCGCCAGCCAGGCGGTCGACCCGATCAGCACGAGGGTCAGGACCCTGCCGACGGCGACCTCGCGGCCCGGCAGCAGCCGTGCCTCGTCGTACGACCCTCTGAGCAGCGCCGCGCAGAGCACCAGCTGGTAGGGGATCCGGGCGCGGCGCAGCAGGCCCCACAGGGGAGTCTCGTGGTGGCGTTCGTCGGCCTTGCGCAGCAGCAGGTCGGTGGCCCAGCCGAGCAACAGGGTGAGCACGACCGAGCCACCGACCACGATCAAGGGGCGGAGCACGTCATCCATGTCCCCGAACCTAACCGGCCCGGGCGGGCATGAACATGTGACTTCCGCACGATCGTGGGTAGTGCCGCCGTCCGGCGCCGTCACACCGGGCTGGCACCATGGACCGCATGAACATCATGCTCTTTCACTCGACCTACGGTCTGCGGCCCGCGGTGCGCCGCGCCGCGGACCGGCTGCGTGCGGCCGGACACGAGGTGTGGACCCCCGACCTCTTCGAGGGCCGCACGTTCGACACGGTCGAGGAGGGCATGGCGTACAAGGAGGAGACCGGCAAGGACGAGCTGCTGAAGCGGGCCGTGCTGGCCGCCGCGCCCTACTCCGAGCGGGGACTGGTGTACGCCGGGTTCTCCTTCGGCGCCTCCGTCGCCCAGACGCTGGCCCTCGGCGACGACAAGGCGCGCGGACTGCTGCTCCTGCACGGCACGTCGGACATCGCGGAGAGCGCCTCGGCGGACGGGCTCCCGGTGCAGCTGCACGTCGCCGAGCCCGACGCGTTCGAGACCGACGACTGGCTCACCGCCTGGTACCTGCGGATGGGCCGGACCGGGGCCGACGTCGAGGTCCACCGGTACGCCGGGGCCGGCCACCTCTACACCGACCCCGACCTGCCGGACTACGACGAGGAGGCCGCCGAGGCCACCTGGCGGGTGGCGCTCGGCTTCCTCGGCTCGCTGGAGGAGTGAGCCGGCGGACCGCCCGTCACACCGGGGCGTGGACGCGCTCGACCTTCTGCGTGCCGCTGCGGGTGCGGTAGGAGCGGGCCCACTCGGCCGTGGCGTCCGCCGCGGTGCGGTCCGACAGCACGTAGTAGTCCATCTGCGCCCGCTCGGCGGTGATGTCCAGCACGCCGTAGCCGTGCCGGTCGGTGTCGACCCAGTGGACGTGCCGGTTGGCGGCCCGGATCAGCGGGGAGGCGAGCGCGGTGACGGTGCCCTCGGGGACCTTCACGATGTCGTCGAGGTTGTCGGAGGTGACCGAGGTGACGACGAACTCCGTGGCGGCCGACGCCGACAGCGGATAGGTGCCGGCGTTCACCGGCACGTCGTTGGCCCACGCCATGTGGATGTCGCCGGTGAGGAAGACCGTGTTGCGGACGGCGTTCGCCCGCAGGTGCGCGAGGAGTTCGCGGCGGTCGTCGGTGTAGCCGTCCCACTGGTCGGTGTTGAGCGCGAGCCCCTCCTGCGGCAGGCCCAGCAGCTTCGCGAGCGGTTTGAGCAGGCTCGCCGGGAGGGAGCCGAGGGCGAACGGCGAGATCATCACCGGGGTGCCGACCAGTCGCCAGGTGGTGTCGGAGGCCGTCAGACCCGCCTTCAGCCAGTCCAGTTGGGCGCGTCCGGTGAGCGTGCGGTCCGGGTCGTCGACCTCGCCGTCGCCGAGGGAGACCTGCGGGGAGCGGAACGACCGCAGGTCCAGCAGGGACAGGTCGGCGAGCCTGCCGAAGCGCAGCCGGCGGTAGGTGGTGCCGGCGATCGCGGGCCGTACCGGCATCCACTCGAAGTAGGCCCGCTTGGCGGCGGCCTGACGGGCCGACCAGGCGCCCTCCGCGCCCTCGGTGTGGTTCTCGGCGCCGCCCGACCAGGTGTCGTTGGCGAACTCGTGGTCGTCCCAGATCGCCACGACCGGCGCCGCGGCGTGCAGGGCCTGGAGGTCGGGGTCGGTCTTGTACGTCGCGTGCCGGAGCCGGTAGTCGGCGAGGGTGACGATCTCGTGGGCGGGCGCGTGCGGCCGGACGACCCCGCCGCGGGCGCCGTACTCGCCGGTGCCGTACTCGTAGATGTAGTCGCCCAGGTGCAGCCAGGCGTCCAGGTCGCCGCGGGCCGCGAGGTGGCGGTACGCCGAGAAGTGCCCGGCCTCCCAGTTGGCGCAGGAGACCACGCCGAAGCGCAGCCCGGTCACGGCGGCGTCGGCGGCCGGGGCGGTGCGGGTGCGGGCGACGGGGGAGTCGACGTCGCCGGCGGAGAAGCGGAACCAGTAGTCGGTGGCCGGCCGCAGGCCGCGGATGTCCGCCTTGACGGTGTGGTCGGAGGCGGCGGTGGCGAGGACCGAGCCCTTCGCCACGACGTCGGTGAGCGCCTTGTCCCGGGCGACGGTCCAGCTCACCTCGGTGTCCGGGCCGAGCCCGGAGCCGGGTATCGCCTCCGGCGCCGGCGTCACCCGGGTCCACAGCAGGACGCCGTCGGGCAGCGGGTCGCCGGAGGCCACGCCGTGCAGGAAGGCGGGTGCCTGCACGGCCGCGGCACGCGCGGGCGGGGCGGCGGCGAGCGGTCCGGCCAGCACCGCGGTGGCGGCGGCGGCCTTGACGACCGTACGGCGGCGCGGGGCGGGGGAGACGGTGTCCACGGTGGCGGAGACGGCGTTCTCGGATGATCTGTGTCGACTGGTCACAGCCGAACAGGCTACTGACAGGTACATGGAAGAGCGGGCGAACCCACGAAAGTTCGCCCGCTCTTCGGCCCGTCGTCGGCCGGCCGGGTCAGGCCTTGAGCGCCTTGTCGACGGCCGCGTTGAACTCGTCCACCGTCATGGGCGCGTTCTGCCCGTCGGAGCCGGTGAGCTTCTTGCCGTCCATCATCAGCGTCGGGGTGCCCTTGACGTCCTCGCTGTCGTCGAACACGTCGGACATCTCCAGCGCCCACCTGTCGTAGGTGCCGTCCTTGACGGCCGACTGGAACTCCTTGTTGCCCTTCAGGGCGTCGACCGAGTTGGCGATCTTGATCAGGTACGCGTCGTCCTTGAACTTGTCGTCCGTCTCCTCGGGGTGGTACTCGGCCGAGTAGAGCGCGCTCTTGTAGGCGAGGAACGCCTCGGGGCTGACGTCCAGCGCGGCGCCGAGCGCGCTCAGGGCGTTCTTGGAGCCCTCGCCGGTCATGCTGCGGTCGAGGAACGAGGCGCCTATGAAGCGGATCTTGTACTTGCCGTCCTCGACGTCCTTCTCGATCGTCTTGCCGACCGTCTGCTCGAAGGAGGCGCAGACCGGGCAGCGCGGGTCCTCGTACAGTTCGAGGGTCTTCTCGGCGTCGGACTCGCCGATGACGACGGTGGTGCCGTTCTTGCCACTGGCGTGGGCCGGCTTGACGAGCTCGGCGTCCTTCGCGGCCTCCCAGGCGCCGGGCTTGTTGGCCTGGACGACCGCGTAGCCGATGCCGCCGGCCGCGGCCAGCACGCCGACCACCGACAGGGCGACCACGATCTGCCGCTTGGCCTTCGCCTTCTTCGCCTGGCGCTCGCGCTCCTGGCGCAGCCGCTCCCGGGCCGCCGTCTTCGCCGCCTGGCTGTTCCGCTTGCTCATGATGGTGTCTCCACGGGGGACGCACACGGGTGGTGTGCGGGGATACGTATGGGGGACCGCTGGTGCTCGGGGGATTCGCCGGGACGGGGAGCGCCTCAGGCGAAGACGACGGGGCACGGCGGTCCGCGGCGTCCCAGGGAGTGCGCGAGCAGCAGGGCCCGGGCGGTGGCGGCGCGGCGGACCGGGCGGGCCGGACGGAGGGGCTCCGGGGCCCGGCGCACGGTCACCGCGGCGACCGCGAGCAGCAGCGGCCGGAAGGTCGTGGCCGCCACCGCGCTCAGCAGCTGGGCCAGCGCCCGCTCGCCGCGGCGCAGCCAGGCGGCGGCGAACAGGCCGACCCCGATGTGCGCGCCGAGCAGCGCCCAGGCGGTCGCCGGGTCGGCCTGGGCGAGCAGGACCGCCAGCCGGTCGCCGTTCCCGGCGGCGTGCCCGGTGGCCCGGGCGAGCGGCGCGCCCACGCCGGTGCCGTCGCCGCACAGCACGTCGAAGCCGACGGAGCGCAGCGGGCCCGCCACGGGTCCGCCCATCCGGCCGTAGCAGACGTGCTGGCCGGTGGTGAAGACGGTGTCGGCGGCCAGCTCCAGCGGGATCAGCAGGGCGGCGATCCGCCCGAAGGAGCGCTCCCGCCCGGCCAGGGCGTAGGCCAGGACGAACACGGCGGCGGCGATCGCGGCCACCGTGCTCAACGGCAGCGGCACCCCGGACAGCAGCACGTGCGACGCGGCGCTGAGCGTCACGACGACGGCCGTGAACAGCGCCGCGCGGACGGCTCTGAGCTGGGTTCCGGATATGTCCATGGCGGGAACGAGTGTGTCACGTGCTCCGGTAAGGGATCCCTAAAGGATTCCTGTGGACGGGCGGATCGTTAGAGTCCCGGAATCCTGCCGTTGCGGAACAGGTCCAGGAAGGTCTGGTGGTCGGCGCGGGCCCTGGCCCCGTAGGCGTGGGCGAAGTCGACCAGGAGGGGGGCCAGGGAGTCCTCGTCGGCGGCGATCGCGGCGTCGATGGCGCGCTCGGTGGAGAACGGCACCAGGGACTCGCCGGAGGTGTCGTCCGCCGCCGCGTGCATCGTGGCCGTGGCCCGGCCGAGGTCGGCGACGACCAGGGCGATCTCCTCCGGGTCGTCGATGTCGCTCCAGTCCAGGTCCACGGCGTACGGCGAGACCTCGGCGACCAGCTGGCCCGCGCCGTCCAGCTCGGTCCAGCCCAGCCACGGGTCGGCGTGCGCCTGGAGGGCGCGCTGGGAGATCACCGTGCGGTGCCCCTCGTGCCGGAAGTAGGCCCGGACGGCCGGGTCGGTGACGTGCCGGGAGACGGCCGGGGTCTGGGCCTGCTTGATGTAGATCACCACGTCGTTCTCCAGGGCGTCGCTGTGCCCCTCCAGGAGGATGTTGTACGACGGCAGCCCGGCCGAGCCGATGCCGATGCCGCGGCGGCCCACGACGTCCTTCACGCGGTAGGAGTCCGGGCGGGCCAGCGAGGCGTCCGGCAGCGTCTCCAGATAGCCGTCGAAGGCGGCGAGCACCTTGTAGCGGGTGGCGGCGTCCAGCTCGACCGCGCCGCCGCCGGGCGCGAAGCGGCGCTCGAAGTCGCGGATCTCCGTCATCGAGTCCAGCAGCCCGAAGCGGGTCAGCGAGCGGGCGTCGCGCAGCGCGTCGAGCAGCGGCCCCTGGGCGGTGTCCAGGGTGAACGGCGGCACCTCGTCGCTCTTCGCGCCGGTGGCCAGCGCGTGGATCCGCTCCCGGTAGGCGGCCGCGTAGATCGTGACCAGCTCGGTGATCTGCCCGTCGCCGAGCGCCTTCGCGTAGCCGATCAGCGCCACGGAGGCGGCGAAGCGCTTGAGGTCCCAGAGGAAGGGGCCCACGTAGGCCTCGTCGAAGTCGTTGACGTTGAAGACCAGGCGGCCGTTGGAGTCCATGTACGTGCCGAAGTTCTCCGCGTGCAGGTCGCCGTGGATCCACACGCGCGAGGTGCGCTCGT
Source organism: Streptomyces sp. NPDC126497 (assembly GCF_040302425.1). Taxonomy (NCBI): domain Bacteria; kingdom Bacillati; phylum Actinomycetota; class Actinomycetes; order Kitasatosporales; family Streptomycetaceae; genus Streptomyces; species Streptomyces sp. NPDC126497. The sequence goes on along the minus strand of NZ_JBEORT010000002.1, from coordinate 133,880 downwards.
CCAGGTACGGCCCGCCGTGCGCCCGCCCGGCGTCCTCGGCGTCCAGGTCGTGGTAGAAGAGGCACGCCGTCCCGCGGTAGAAGGCGAACGCCGAGGCCGCCATCTTGCGGAACTTCACCCGGAACGCGGCCGGGTCGGCGGCCAGGAGCTCGCCGAAGGCGGTGTCGAGGACGGCGAGGATCTCCTCGCCGCGGTGCTCGTCGTTGAGCTGCGGGACCGACATCGCTTGGTGCCTCCTGGTGCGGGATGTCTCGGGACGGCTGCTCCGTCCCCTGCCTAACGCGCGACGGGTCACGGGAGTGCCCGCGCCACCGCCCGAAGGTACGTCGGGACGCGCTCCGCGTGTCGGTGCCGAGGCATAGACTTCGACGCGGTCCCCCGGACCGTCCCCCGCCCGTCGCCCAGAGCCCTCCCGTCACCCGACCACCGCCCCTCATCGGGGCGCTCCGCGCCACAGCGTTCACCCTTGGAGGCCGCACCGTGTCGAAGCCGCCGTTCACGCACCTGCACGTCCACACCCAGTACTCGCTGCTGGACGGTGCCGCGCGGCTCAAGGACATGTTCGACGCCTGCAACGAGATGGGCATGACGCACATCGCCATGTCCGACCACGGCAACCTGCACGGGGCGTACGACTTCTTCCACTCCGCGCAGAAGGCCGGGGTCACCCCGATCATCGGGATCGAGGCGTACGTCGCGCCCGAGTCCCGGCGCAACAAGCGCAAGATCCAGTGGGGCCAGCCGCACCAGAAGCGCGACGACGTCTCCGGTTCCGGCGGCTACACCCACAAGACGATGTGGGCGGTGGACAGCACCGGTCTGCACAACCTCTTCCGGCTCTCCTCCGACGCGTACGCCGAGGGCTGGCTGCAGAAGTGGCCCCGGATGGACAAGGAGACCATCGCGAAGTGGTCCGAGGGCATCGTCGCCTCCACCGGCTGCCCCTCCGGCGAGGTGCAGACCCGGCTGCGCCTCGGCCACTTCGACGAGGCACTCAAGGCCGCCGCCGACTACCAGGACATCTTCGGCAAGGACCGCTACTTCCTGGAGCTGATGGACCACGGCATCGAGATCGAGCACCGGGTCCGCGACGGCCTGCTGGAGATCGGCCGGAAGCTCGGCATCCCGCCCCTGGTCACCAACGACTCGCACTACACGTACGCGCACGAGGCGACCGCCCACGACGCGCTGCTGTGCATCCAGACCGGCAAGAACCTCTCCGACCCCGACCGCTTCAAGTTCGACGGCACCGGCTACTACCTCAAGTCCACCGACGAGATGTACGCCATCGACTCCTCGGACGCCTGGCAGCAGGGCTGCGCCAACACCAGGCTGATCGCCGAGATGGTCGACACCACGGGCATGTTCGTCAAGCGCGACCTGATGCCGAAGTTCGACATCCCGGAGGGGTACACCGAGGTCACCTGGTTCCAGGAGGAGGTCCGCCGCGGCATGGAGCGCCGCTTCCCCGGCGGCGTCCCCGAGGACCGCCGCAAGCAGGCCGAGTACGAGATGGACGTCATCATCCAGATGGGGTTCCCGGGCTACTTCCTCGTGGTCGCCGACTTCATCATGTGGGCCAAGAACCAGGGCATCGCGGTCGGCCCCGGCCGCGGCTCCGCGGCCGGCTCGATCGTGGCGTACGCGATGGGCATCACCGACCTCGACCCGATCCCGCACGGCCTGATCTTCGAGCGGTTCCTCAACCCCGAGCGCGTCTCCATGCCCGACGTCGACATCGACTTCGACGAGCGCAGGCGGGTCGAGGTGATCCGGTACGTGACGGAGAAGTACGGCGCCGACAAGGTCGCCATGATCGGCACCTACGGCAAGATCAAGGCGAAGAACGCCATCAAGGACTCCGCGCGCGTGCTGGGCTACCCGTACGCCATGGGCGACCGGCTCACCAAGGCCATGCCCGCCGACGTCCTCGGCAAGGGCATCGACCTCGACGGCATCACCAACCCCTCGCACCCGCGCTACAACGAGGCCGGCGAGATCCGCGCGATGTACGAGAACGAGCCGGACGTGAAGAAGGTCATCGACACCGCCAAGGGCGTCGAGGGCCTGGTCCGGCAGATGGGCGTGCACGCGGCCGGCGTGATCATGTCCAGCGAACCCATCGTCGACCACGCCCCGGTCTGGGTGCGGCACACCGACGGCGTGACCATCACGCAGTGGGACTACCCCCAGTGCGAGTCGCTGGGCCTGCTGAAGATGGACTTCCTGGGCCTGCGCAACCTCACGATCATGGACGACGCCGTCAAGATGGTGAAGGCCAACAAGGGCATCGACCTGGAGATGCTCTCCCTCCCGCTGGACGACCCCAAGACCTTCGAACTGCTCTGCCGCGGCGACACCCTCGGCGTCTTCCAGTTCGACGGCGGCCCGATGCGCTCGCTGCTCCGCCAGATGCAGCCCGACAACTTCGAGGACATCTCCGCCGTCTCGGCCCTCTACCGGCCGGGCCCGATGGGCATGAACTCGCACATCAACTACGCGGAGCGCAAGAACGGCCGCCAGGAGATCACACCGATCCACAAGGACCTGGAGGAGCCGCTCCGGGAGGTGCTGTCGGTCACCTACGGCCTGATCGTCTACCAGGAGCAGGTGCAGAAGGCCGCCCAGATCATCGCGGGCTACTCGCTCGGCGAGGCCGACATCCTCCGCCGCGTGATGGGCAAGAAGAAGCCCGACGAGCTGGCGAAGAACTTCGTGCTCTTCCAGGAGGGCGCCCGGAAGAACGGCTACAGCGACGAGGCGATCCAGGCCCTGTGGGACGTGCTGGTCCCCTTCGCCGGCTACGCCTTCAACAAGGCGCACTCCGCCGCGTACGGACTGGTGTCGTACTGGACCGCGTACCTCAAGGCGAACTACCCGGCCGAGTACATGGCCGCGCTGCTCACCTCCGTCAAGGACGACAAGGACAAGTCGGCCGTCTACCTCAACGAGTGCCGCCGCATGGGCATCAAGGTGCTCCCCCCGAACGTCAACGAGTCCGAGTCGAACTTCGCCGCGCAGGGCGACGACGTGATCCTCTTCGGCCTGTCGGCGGTGCGCAACGTCGGCACCAACGTCGTCGAGTCGATCATCAGGACCCGCAAGGCCAAGGGGAAGTACGCCTCGTTCCCGGACTACCTCGACAAGGTCGAGGCGGTCGTCTGCAACAAGCGGACCACCGAGTCGCTGATCAAGGCCGGCGCCTTCGACTCCATGGGGCACACCCGCAAGGGCCTCACCGCGCAGTACGAGCCGATGATCGACACCGTGGTCGCGGTGAAGCGCAAGGAGGCCGAGGGACAGTTCGACCTCTTCGGCGGCATGGGCGAGGCGGAGACCAGCGAGCCCGGCTTCGGCCTGGACGTCACCTTCACCGACGACGAGTGGGACAAGACCTACCTGCTCGCCCAGGAGCGGGAGATGCTCGGTCTGTACGTCTCCGACCACCCGCTGTTCGGCCTGGAGCACGTGCTGTCCGACAAGGCCGACGCGGGCATCTCCCAGCTCACCGGAGGTGACTTCGGCGACGGCGCGGTGGTCACCATCGGCGGCATCATCTCGGGCCTGCAGCGCAAGATGACCAAGCAGGGCAACGCCTGGGCCATCGCCACCGTGGAGGACCTCGCCGGCTCCATCGAGTGCATGTTCTTCCCGGCCACCTACCAGCTCGTCTCGACGCAACTCGTCGAGGACGCCGTGGTGTTCGTCAAGGGTCGGCTCGACAAGCGGGAGGACGTGCCGCGGCTGGTCGCGATGGAGCTGATGGTCCCCGACCTGTCCAACGCGGGCACCAACGCGCCCGTGGTGCTCACCATCCCGGCCACCCGCGTGACCCCGCCGATGGTCAGCCGGCTCGGCGAGATCCTCACCCACCACAAGGGCGACAGCGAGGTGCGGATCAAACTCCAGGGACCGACGAAGACGACGGTGCTGCGCCTGGACCGGCACCGGGTCAAGCCGGACCCGGCCCTGTTCGGCGATCTGAAGGTCCTCCTCGGGCCGTCCTGTCTGGCGGGCTGACGGGCGCGTCCGGCCGACACGTGTGAGGGGCGCACCCTGTGGTGGGTGCGCCCCTCGTCATGTGCCGTGCCCGGGCCGCAACGGACCGGTGGGGCGACGTCAGTTGTGGCCGAAGCGCTTCTGCCGGCCCTTGCCCCGGCCGACCTCGCCGGGCACGACCTGTGTGGTGCGCTGCTCGTCCGGCGTCTCCATCGTGGACGACTGGGCCGCCCGCTGGGCGCGTTCGGCCTGCGGCTGCTTACGGTCACGGTTCCTGTTCTTGGCCATGGTGATGCCTCCTGTGGGGGACTAGGGGCCAGGGCCGGGACCAGATTCACACAGCCCGATAACGGGCGCATGTCGGACAATTACCGTGTGTGACCGGGGTGATCGGGGAGGAAGTGTGGAAACGCCACGCCGAAGATCGAGTTCGGGCCGTTAACCCCGGCGCGGTCGGGCAGACTCGAAGCAAGCCCGAAGCAAACCTCCCGGAAAGAGGGTGGACCGCGTGGACCGCTGCATCGTCCTGGTGGACGCCGGGTATCTGCTGGGGGCCGCCGCCAGTCTCCTCGCCGGGGAGCCCTCACGGTCCCGCATCACCGTCGATCACGCGGCCCTCATCCAGGGGCTGCGGGAGCGCGCCGAGAACGAGACGCGGCAGCCGTTGCTGCGTATCTACTGGTTCGACGGTGCCCCCGACCGCGTTCCGCAGCCCGAGCACCGCAGGCTGCGCGTGATGCCCCGGGTCACCGTCCGGCTGGGGGCGCTGACCCGCAGCGACGGCCGCTGGGCGCAGAAGGGCGTCGACGCCGCGATGCACGCCGAGCTGACCGAACTGGCCCGCAACCGCGCCTGCTCCGACATCGTCCTGGTCACCGGCGACGGCGATCTGCTGCCGGGCATGATGGCCGCCAAGGAGCACGGCGTCGCGGTGCACCTGTGGGCCGTGCAGGCCGCCGACGGCGACTACAACCAGTCCGAGGACCTGGTCGCCGAGGCCGACGAGCGCCGGGTGCTGGACCGGGCGTGGATCACCCGGGCCGTCCGGGCCAAGGAGCACACCGGGGCGTGCGCCCCGCCGCCCGTGCCGGGGCCCGAGATCGCCGCGATCCTCTCCGCCCCGCTGCCCGAGTCCGCGCCCGCCCCGGGGACCGACCGGGCCGCCCAGGAGCCGCGGCACCCGGCCGCGGCCGGGCACAACGGCACCGCCGAGCGGACCTCCACGGCCAAGGGCGTCCCCACCCCGAAGGACCTGGCCGCGCTGCGCGGCCCCGGCCCGCACCCGCCCCAGCAGGCCGCCTCCGCCACCCTGCGCTGGTCCTCCGACAAGGGCTGGGTCGACCGCCCGGCCGCCGAGCCGCCGGAGGCGGCCTCCATGCCGACCCTCGCCCAGCTGACCACGGCGGAGCAGCGCTGGGCCGACCGGGAGGAGGACATCACCACCGTCGGCGGGGACCCCTTCGAGGTGGGGCAGGTCTTCGCCCGGCGCTGGGTGGAGCGGCTCGGCGACCAGAGCCACATCCAGAAGCTGTCCGCCATGTACCCCCGCATCCCGCACCGCGTCGACGGGGAGCTGCTCCGCTACGCGGCCCGCTTCGGCCTCCTCGCCCACAAGGACGACCAGATCGACGAACGCGACCGTTACGCCATCCGGGCGGGCTTCTGGCGCGAGCTGGACCTGCGCACGGGCACGGAACGGGCTCCCGCCGGGGAGTGAGCGGGCGGTGCGCCGTCCCGCACCCCGACCCGGGGGCCCGCACCCCCGCGGTCCGGACGACGGGCCGGCGGACGACCGGGGCGGGTTCGCGGCCACCGGGCGACCCGAGGACGGGGCGGGGCCGCCGACCCCGTAGGCTCGTCCCTTGTGAGTACGCGCGCGGCACAGGGATTTCGGCACGGTGGTGCTGTCGTGTGCGCGGTGCGCGGGCTGACCAAGACCTATCCGGCGGTGCGCGGCCGGCGCGGGGCCCCCGCGACGCCCGAGGTCCGGGCCACCGACGACGTGACGCTCGACATCCGGCGCGGTGAGATCTTCGGGCTGCTCGGGCCGAACGGCGCCGGCAAGTCCACCCTGGTGCGCCAGCTGACCGGGCTGATGCGGCCCGACCGCGGCAGCGTGGAGATCCTCGGCCACGACATCGTGCGCCACCCCGAGCGCGCCGCGCGCATCCTCGCCTACCTCGGCCAGGAGTCCAGCGCCCTCGACGAGCTGACCGTGTCCCTCGCCGCCGAGACCACCGGCCGGCTGCGCGGGCTCGACGCGCGGCGGGCCCGGGCCGAGCGGGACGCCGTCCTGGACGAACTGGGGCTCTCCCCGATCGCCGGGCGTCCCCTGAGGAAGCTGTCCGGCGGCCAGCGCCGGCTGGCCTGCTTCGCCGCCGCGCTGGTGGGGGAGCGGCCGCTGCTCGTCCTGGACGAGCCCACCACCGGCATGGACCCGGTGGCCCGGCGCGCCGTGTGGTCCGCCGTCGACCGGCGCCGCGCCGAACACGGCACCACCGTGCTGCTGGTCACCCACAACGTCATCGAGGCCGAGACCGTCCTCGACCGGGTCGCCGTGCTCGACCGCGGCCGGGTGATCGCCTGCGACAGTCCGGCCGGCCTCAAGGAGCGGGTCGCCGGCGAGGTCCGGGTCGACCTGGTGTGGCGCGAGGCGGCCCCCCTGCACGTCCCCGAGGTCGCCGCACTGCGGGACCGGGTCGTCGAGTCGGGCCGCCGCTGGACCCTGCGGCTGGCGCCCGAGGAGGCCCGTGCGGTCGTCGCCACCGTCACCGGCGGGGCCGCCTTCGCCGCCCTGGACGACTTCACGCTGGCCACGCCCAGCCTGGAGGACGTCTACCTGGCGCTGGGCGGTGCCGTGCGGCAGGGGCTGGTGAAGGCGTGAGCACGCGGGCCGCGGCGTCCGTGGGGAACGGGACCGCGGTGGTTCCGGGCGAACCTCCGAGCGAAGGGGAGCAGCACGACGTGAGTGTCGTACCCGCCGGTGTCGTGCCGGGCGGCGTCCTGGCCGAGGAGGGGGCCGCGCCGGAACCGGCCGAGCTCGGACCCCGGGCGCGGCTGTGGCCGTCGCTGGCGGCCGTGTACCGGGCACAGCTGTCCCGGGCCCGGGTCGCGCGGATCCCGCTGCTGTTCGTGGCGACCTTCCAGTCCGTCGGGATCATGATCCTGATGCGCGGGGTCGTGGACGGCGGCGGCGAGGCGCGGGCCGTGGTCGCCGGCTCGGCGGTCCTGGTCGTCGCGTTCGTCGCGCTGAACCTGCTCGCCCAGTACTTCGGGCAGTTGCGGGCCAGCGGCGGGCTCGACCACTACGCGACGCTGCCGGTGCCGCCGGCGGCGGTGGTGCTGGGCGCGGCGGGCGCGTACGCCTCGTTCACCGTGCCGGGGACCGTGGTGACCGCCGTCTTCGGGTGCGTGCTGTTCGGGCTGCCGCTGGCGCACCTGTGGGTGCTGGCCGCCGTGATCCCGCTCGCCGGGGCCGCGCTCGCCGGACTCGGCGCGGCGCTCGGGCTGCTCGCGCCCCGCGCGGAGCTGGCCACGCTGCTGGGGCAGCTCGGCATGTCGGCCGCGCTGCTGCTCGGTGTGCTGCCGGCGGAGCGGATGCCCGAGGCGGTGCGCCTGGCCCGGGACCTGCTGCCGTCGACGTACGGCGTCGAGGCCTTCGCGCGGACCTTCGGGCCGCACCCCGACTGGGCGAGGGTCCTCGGTGACCTGGCCGTGTGCGCAGTCGTCGGCGTGCTCTCGCTGGTCGTGGCGACCTGGGCGTACCGCAGGGCGGCCGTCCGGTGACGCGCCGCACAGCCGGGCCTGGCACGATGGCAGGGTGAGCGCACCTCTGACACCCCCACCGCCTCCGCACGAGCAGGCGGACGCCTCGTACCCGCACGGGCGGGACGGTCACGCCGCGCCCCCGCGGCAGGGCTGGTGGCACGAGCAGGACGGCCCCGGGACGAAGGCGGAGCTGCGGGAGGCCGCCGTGACCGCGGGGGCGGTGGCGCTCGGCGGGGTGCTGCTCGGGGTGCTGTGGTGGTGGCTGGCGCCGCGCGTGCCGTACGTGGGCAACGTGATCGGCGACACCTGGGTCGTCTACCTCAAGGACTCCGAGGGCGAGCAGGGCATCGCCGTGGACGGGACGTTCGCGCTGCTCGCGCTGGGACTCGGCGTGGTCAGCGCGCTCGCCGTGTTCCTGGTGCGGCGGCGCGGGGGCGTGCCGCTGGTGGTGGGGCTGGGGGTCGGCGGGCTGCTGGGGTCGGTGCTGGCCTGGCGGCTGGGAATGTGGCTCGATCCCGCACAGGACGCGATCGCGCAGGCCCGGAGCGTCGGCAAGGGCGTCGCCTTCGACGCGCCGCTGAAGCTGGGCGCGAAGGGGGCGCTGCTGGCGTGGCCGTTCGCGGCGCTGGTGCTGCACCTGGGGCTGACGGCGCTGTTCGGGCCGCGGGACCCGGAGCAGTTTCCGCCGGCGGAGCCGCACGGGCCGCAGCGGGAAGCGTAGGTCTCCGGGTCCCGGCGAGGCCGCCGGGCGGGTGCGGATCACGCGGCCCGTCGCCCGCGGGGACGGCGGAGAGGCGGCGTGCGGCCGCCCGTGCCCGCTGTTGCCGGGGGTGCGCCCGCCCGCGGGCACCGGGAGGGGTTACGCGCGGCCGATGGGGGACAGGGTCGCCGACGTCAGGCCGGCCAGGTCGGCCGGGGCGAGTTCGACCTCCAGGCCGCGGCGGCCCGCCGAGACGCAGATCGTCTCGTGCCGGGTGGCCGACTCGTCCATCACCGTGGGGAGCCTCTTGCGCTGGCCCAGGGGGGAGATGCCGCCGCGCACGTAGCCCGTGGCGCGTTCCGCCAGGGCGGGGTCGGCCATCGCGGCCCGCTTGCCGCCGACCGCCGCCGCGAGGGCCTTCAGGTCCAGCTGCCCCGCCACCGGGACCACCGCCACCGTCAGCGCGCCGTCGACGTCCGCCACCAGCGTCTTGAACACCCGGTCCGGCGAGACCCCCATCGCCTCGGCCGCCTCCTCGCCGTACGACGGGTGGGAGGGGTCGTGGTCGTAGGAGTGCACCGTGAACGGCACTCCGGCCGCGGTGAGCGCCACCGTCGCGGGAGTGCCTCCCGGCTGCTGCTTCCTGGACTTCTTCGCCATCCCGGCCCGTACCCCAGTGCTCTCGTGCGTCAGTTGAGACTCGTCGGGCCGCGCGTCAGGTCCACGGCCGGCAACGACGGCAGACTACGGATGATGGCCGTCTCCGCGCGAAGCAATTTCAGCTCGTCACGGAGCCGGGACGCGGTGTCCGGCGCCTGGAGCAGCCGCTGCTTCGTCGGCGTGTCCAGCATCATCGCCGCGGCGACCAGGTAGGAGACGACCCCCGGCTCGTCCGGCAGGTCCGCGCCGGTCGTCAGCGACCGCTCCCGCGCCCCCGCCAGCCGCTTCTGGTACTGGCGGAAGGACCGCAGCACTCCTTCGGCCAGCGCTCCCGCCTCGTCGCCGGGATCCTCGGCCAGCGGCTCCGCCTCGGCCGTCAGGTACGGCCCCGAGGCGTCGACGGACAGCAGCCGCACCCGGGTCGTCCCGGTCGCCAGCACCTCGAAGGTGCCGTCGGCCCGCTCCCGGACCGTCGCCGCGTCGGCGACACAGGCCACCTTGTGGAAGGCGCGCAGCGGATCGGTGCCGAAACCCGCCGCCGGCCCCCGTTGGGGCTCGGCCGTCGGATCGGGCATGCCGGGCGCGCTCGGCGCCACCTCGTACCCGTCGCGGATCGCCACGACGGCGAACCGGCGCGGCTCGTCCTCCGGGGTCTTCAGCAGCTCGCGCATCATGGCGCGATAGCGCTCCTCGAAGACGTTGAGCGGAAGCACGAGCCCCGGGAACAGCACCGTGTTCAGGGGGAAGAGCGGGAGCCGGACGGTCGTCACGAACCAAGAGCCTAATGGTCGCCGAGGCGGAGTCGCCCGCCCCTCTCGTTCCCCGGCCGGTCGAGGGCCGGCGCCGGGGACCGCGATCCCGGTCGGGGGCGGCCGGACACGACCGCAGCGCGCACGCTCCGACGGACCTCCAGGAACCGGCCGAGGGGATCGTCCGCGTCCCGGTCCCAGGGGAAGGACGTGGCGTACGGGCCGGTCAGCCGCAGCTGCTCCAGGGCGTCCCGCCGGCGGTCCAGGCGGACCAGGACGTACGTCAGCAGGTTGCGCAGCTCGGCCGGCCAGGGCTGGCCCGCCGGCAGCCGGGCGGACAGGTCCACGGCGCGGTCGGCCGCCGCCTCCAGCCGCGCGCGGGGCACTTCGGAACCGCAGCGGTCGGTGAGGTAGCCGAACGCCGCCCGCAGCGGCAGCGACCGGGTGAGCGAGTCCTCCGGCGCGTCCTGCGCGGCCAGGTCCGCGAAGGTGAGGCACTCGCGGTGCGAACCGTGCCACGAGGACGCCAGATAGCGCAGGGCCGCCACATGGCAGCCGTGGTGGTGCGGGGCCCGCCGGACCGCCGCCTCCCACAGCTCCTCGACGTACGTGTGCCCGGCGCGCGCGCCGCGGGCGTGGTCCAGGGCGAGCCGCCAGGGCACCGGGTCGCGGTTGTCCGCCCGGGCGGCGGCCGTGATCAGCGGGCTCACCTCGCGCAGCAGCTCGGCCCGGGCCGGCGAGTCCCACGCGCGGTCCACCGCCCGCTGCGCGTCGACCAGCAGCCCGTCGGGGTCGCGCGGGTCGCGGGCGCGCCAGGCGTCCAGCCACTCGGGGCGCGAGCGCGCGAAGGCGGCCAGCCGCCGCACGTACCGGTCGCGGTGCTCCCAGGCGCCGGTGCGCCGGGTGACGGCGAGCAGTTCGGCGACGGGCGCGTGGTCACCGCCCGCGGCCCCGACCAGTGCCGGGCCCAGCAGACCGTCGGGTGCGTCGAGCAGCACCTCGTCGTCGGCGGGCAGTGCGACGGGGACGGGTGACGTGACGCCCGTCGTCTTCTCTCGCACCCGGGACGCACGGGTGAACGCGTGCAGCAGTGCCATGGTGTCGACCATTGAAAGACCGCAGGTCACAGCAGCGCCAGAGGCGAAACGGAAGTCGCGGAAGGTTGTACCGGGTTCGGTCAAGGCCCGGTAAAAAACAGGGCGCTCCTCCTCGTGGGCGCGCCCCGCGCGCCCCTCCCGCCGCGGGCGGCCGCAGCGGCCACTAGGTACGCCGCAGGGTCCGGGTCGCCCCCGCCGCCACCGTGGTCGCCAGGATCCAGCCCAGCAGGATGAACGCGGTCGACAGCCACTGCCAGCCGCCGCGCAGCTGCCAGAAGCCCACCTGGCCGAGGTCGATCACCGGCAGCAGCAGGTCCAGTGCGAACAGGGGCGGGTTCCACGCCGGGTGCTCACCGCTCTTCAGCGGCGGATGGTCGGCACGCGCGAAGGCCAGCGAACCGGCCGCCCACAGCACCGCCATCCACACCGCGGCCCGGCCGGGGCGGTACCCGTAGGCGACCGTCCAGTCCTGCGCGTAACCCCACAGCTTGGCCGCCGGCGGCAGGCTCTCGCGGCGGCGGCGCTGCTTGGCGAGCAGCACCTCCCGGGCGTCCTCGTCCTCCCCGCCCTCCCGCAGCACGGCGGCCAGCCGCTCGTACGGCTCCGGGTTGTACTCGGCGCTCGCCGCGTCCACCCAGCGCAGCCGCAGCGCCAGCGGGAACGGCCCGCGCGGCACCAGGTTCTCGTACGCGAAGCCGCCCATGTGCAGCCGGCCGGGGCCCGGCCAGCTGTCCGCCCGGTCCATCAGGTTCACCACCCTCGCCCCCGACAGCACCACCCGGCCGCGCGCCGGCCGCTCCCCGAGGAAGCGCAGCTCCGGCGTCTGCACCCGGCGCAGCGACAGCTCCTGCTCGTCGGTGAGGACGAACCGGGCCCCCTCGAAGTCGACCGCGTCCCCGAACCGCCCGTCGTCCAGCCGCACCCCGCCCCGGCACTCGAACCGCTGGATCCGCGTCCCGCGCGCCGGCGTCATCCCGCTGCGCGCCTGGGCGCCCACCCCCGCCGGGGTCAGGTACAGCGAGCGCTCCACGGTCAGCTGCGGCGCGTTCAGCGCGAGCCGGGTGCGTGCGTCGCCCAGCCGTGCGCCGCGCAGGCTCAGCGAGACGCCGATCGTCGCACTGCGCAGGCTCAGCTCGCCGTGCGACTCCAGCATCTCCGCCTGGAGGTCCTGCCCGACGTTCATGCCGTCGGCGGCTATCGAGCGGCCGCTGCGGTCCCGGTGCACGATCGCCTGGTTGAGCAGCAGGTCCGTGCCGATCCGGGCGTCGGTGAGCCGTATGCCGCCCAGGAAGCGGCAGCGCGGCAGGTGCAGATCGCCCTCGGTGTGCAGCCGGGCCGCCTCCAGGCGGGGTATCGAGCAGTCCACCATCCGCACGGTCGTGAAGCGGGTCTCCGGCAGCAGCACGTCCCGCTCGAAGCGGCAGCCGCGCAGCTCCCAGTACGGCACCACCGTGCCTCCGGCCAGGTCCAGCACGCCGCTGATCTGCACCCCGGCCAGCTTCAGCGACGAGACCCGGCCGGCCAGGGCGGGCGGGCCGTCCAGCAGCAGCCAGCACACGACACGCGCCCGGACCGTCCGCTCGGGGCCCCACGGATGTCCTCCGTGCGGATCGTCGACGACGGTGTCCCCGCTGGTCAGGTCGTACACGCTGCCGTTGCGGAAGGCCTGCCACATCCCGGCCTCCGTGGCGGTCAGACCCTCCGGCGGCTCTCCGCCGCCCGGTCCCGCCCCCTCGGTCACGGCACTCCCCTCCTTCCCGGCTACTCGTCGGTTCGTCCCTTCGTACAGCCGTTCATGCCCGGCGGAGTGGCGTGTTGAACACGGAAAGTGAAGAGGATCTCGGAAATGTGTGCGCACCGTCACCGGGGACGTGACGTATCAGCCACTGGAACGGGCGGACGGCCCACCGTGCGGGTCTGAGAGAATTGAGTACGTGATCTCGCGAATCGACCTGCGCGGCGACGCCCTCCCCGAGGGCCCCGCCCTGCGCGACCTGCTGCCCCGAGCCGACTTCGACGTCGCGGCCGCCCTGGAGAAGGTGCGGCCCATCTGCGAGGACGTGCATCATCGGGGCGACGCGGCGCTGATCGACTTCGCCGAGCGGTTCGACGGCGTGACGCTGGAGCGGGTGCGGGTCCCGGCCGCCGCCCTCGAGCGCGCGCTGGAGGAGCTGGACCCGGCCGTGCGCGCGGCCCTGGAGGAGTCCATCCGGCGCGCCCGGCTCGTCCACCGCGCGCAGCGCCGCACCACCCACACCACCCAGGTCGTGCCCGGCGGCACGGTCACCGAGAAGTGGGTCCCGGTCGACCGCGTGGGCCTGTACGCGCCGGGCGGCCGGTCCGTCTACCCGTCCTCCGTGATCATGAACGCCGTGCCCGCCCAGGAGGCCGGTGTCCCGTCCGTCGCGCTCGCCTCCCCGGCCCAGGCGGAGTTCGGCGGGCTGCCGCACCCCACCATCCTCGCCGCCTGCGCCCTGCTCGGCGTCGACGAGGTCTACGCGGCCGGCGGCGCCACCGCCGTCGCGATGTTCGCGTACGGCACCGAGTCCTGCCCGCCCGCGAACATGGTCACCGGCCCCGGCAACATCTGGGTCGCCGCCGCCAAGCGCTACTTCACCGGCAGGATCGGCATCGACGCCGAGGCCGGCCCGACCGAGATCGCGATCCTCGCGGACTCCACCGCCGACCCGGTGCACGTCGCCTCCGACCTGATCAGCCAGGCCGAGCACGACCCGCTGGCCGCCGCCGTCCTGGTCACCGACTCCGCGGAGCTCGCGGACGCGGTGGAGAAGGAACTGGAGGCACAGGTCGAGGTCAGCAAGCACACCGACGAGCGGATCGTCCCGGCCCTGTCCGGCCGCCAGTCCGCGATCGTCCTGGTCGACGGCGTCGAGGAGGGTCTGCGGGTCGTCGACGCCTACGGCGCCGAGCACCTGGAGATCCAGACCGCCGACGCCGCCGCGCTCGCCGACCGGGTGCGCAACGCGGGCGCGGTCTTCATCGGCCCCTGGTCCCCGGTCTCCCTCGGCGACTACGCGGCCGGCTCCAACCACGTGCTGCCCACCGGCGGCTGCGCCTGCCACTCCTCGGGCCTGTCCGTGCAGTCCTTCCTGCGCGGCATCCACATCGTCGACTACACCGAGGACGCGCTGGCCGAGGTCGCGCACCACGTGGTCACGCTGGCGGAGGCGGAGGACCTGCCCGCGCACGGCGCGGCGATCAAGGCGAGGTTCGGGTGGAAGGTGCCTGAGAACAAGTGAGCTTCGGAATCGACGACCTCCCCGTACGGGACGAGCTGCGCGGCAAGTCCCCCTACGGCGCGCCCCAACTGGACGTCCCGGTACGGCTGAACACCAACGAGAACCCCTACCCGCTGCCCGAGCCGCTGGTCGAGCGGATCACCGAGCGGGTCCGCGAGGCCGCCCGGCACCTCAACCGCTACCCCGACCGGGACGCGGTCGAACTGCGCACCAGGCTGGCCGAGTACCTGACGAAGACCGCCGGGCACCCGGTCGGCGTCGAGAACGTGTGGGCCGCCAACGGCTCCAACGAGGTCATCCAGCAGCTGCTGCAGACCTTCGGCGGGCCCGGCCGTACCGCCATCGGCTTCGAGCCGTCGTACTCGATGCACGGCCTGATCTCGCGCGGCACCGGCACCGGCTGGATCTCCGGGCCGCGCCACGAGGACTTCACCGTCGACCTCGCCGCCGCCGAGAAGGCGATCGCCGGGCACCGGCCCGACGTCGTCTTCGTCACCACCCCCAACAACCCCACCGGCAACGCGGTCCCCCCGGAGACGGTCCTCGCGCTGTACGAGGCCGCCCAGGCGGCCAAGCCGTCGATGGTGGTCGTCGACGAGGCGTACATCGAGTTCAGCCACGGCGACTCGCTGCTGCGGCTGCTCGACGGGCGCCCCAACCTGGTGATCTCCCGCACCATGTCGAAGGCGTTCGGCGCGGCGGGCCTGCGCCTCGGCTACCTCGCCGCGCACCCGGCGGTCGTCGACGCCGTCCAGCTGGTCCGGCTGCCGTACCACCTCTCCGCGATCACCCAGGCGACCGCGCTGGCCGCCCTGGAGCACACCGACACACTGCTCGGCTACGTCGAGCAGCTCAAGGCCGAGCGCGACCGGCTGGTCGCCGAACTGCGCGCCCTCGGCTACGAGGTGACCGAGTCCGACGCCAACTTCGTCCAGTTCGGACGGTTCGAGGACTCCCACGCCACCTGGCGGAGGATCCTCGACCGGGGCGTCCTGGTCCGGGACAACGGCGTACCGGGATGGCTGCGGGTCACCGCGGGCACCCCCGCCGAGAACGACGCGTTCCTCGACGCGGTACGTGACATCAAGAAGGAGCAGAGCGCATGAGCCGCGTTGGACGCGTGGAACGCACCACCAAGGAGACGTCCGTCCTCGTCGAGATCGACCTCGACGGCACCGGGAAGACCGAGATCTCCACCGGGGTCGGCTTCTACGACCACATGCTCGACCAGCTCGGCCGGCACGGTCTGTTCGACCTGACCGTGAAGACCGAGGGCGACCTGCACATCGACTCCCACCACACCATCGAGGACACCGCCCTCGCGCTCGGCGCCGCCTTCAGGCAGGCGCTCGGCGACAAGGTGGGCATCTACCGCTTCGGCAACTGCACGGTCCCGCTGGACGAGTCCCTCGCCCAGGTCACCGTCGACCTCTCCGGCCGCCCCTACCTCGTGCACACCGAGCCCGAGAACATGGCGCCGATGATCGGCGAGTACGACGTGACGATGACCCGGCACATCCTGGAGTCCTTCGTCGCCCAGGCGCAGATCGCGCTGCACGTGCACGTGCCCTACGGGCGCAACGCGCACCACATCGTGGAGTGCCAGTTCAAGGCCCTCGCCCGCGCCCTGCGCTACGCCTCCGAGCGCGACCCCCGCGCGGCCGGCATCCTGCCCTCCACGAAGGGCGCGCTGTAGACCATGAACGGACTGTCCACCGTCCTGATCGTCGTCGGCCTGTTCTTCGTCGGCGGCATCATCTCCTTCGTGAAGCAGAAGATGCCCACGAGCCTCATCGTGCTGCTCTCCATCGGCGCCGCGATGTGTCTCGTCACGGGTCTTCTGAGGCTGGAGGCGTGAACCCTTGAGCACCAAGAAGGTCGTGGTCTTCGACTACGGCTTCGGCAACGTCCGTTCCGCCGAGCGCGCCCTCGCCCGCGCGGGAGCCGACGTCGAGATCACCCGCGACTTCGACGCGGCCATGAACGCCGACGGGCTGCTGGTGCCCGGCGTCGGCGCCTTCGCCGCCTGCATGAAGGGCCTCAAGGAGGCGCGCGGCGACTGGATCGTCGACCGCAGGCTCTCCGGCGGCCGCCCGGTGATGGGCATCTGCGTCGGCATGCAGATCCTCTTCGCCCGGGGCATCGAGCACGGCGTGGAGGCCGAGGGGCTCGACGAGTGGCCCGGCTCCGTCGAGCCGCTCCAGGCCGACGTCGTGCCCCACATGGGCTGGAACACCGTGGACGCCCCGGCCGGCTCCGAGCTGTTCGCCGGCCTGGACGCGGACGCCCGCTTCTACTTCGTGCACTCCTACGCCGTCCACGACTGGACCCTGGAGACGGCGAACCCGGCGATGCGCGCCCCGCTGGTCACCTGGTCCACCCACGGCAAGCCGTTCGTGGCCGCCGTGGAGAACGGCGCCCTGTGGGCCACCCAGTTCCACCCCGAGAAGTCCGGCGACGCCGGTGCCCAGCTCCTCACCAACTGGATCGGAACCCTGTAGAGACATGGCCAAGCTCGAACTCCTCCCCGCCGTCGACGTCCGCGACGGCCAGGCCGTCCGCCTGGTGCACGGCGAGTCCGGGACGGAAACCTCCTACGGCTCCCCCCTGGAGGCCGCCCTCGCCTGGCAGCGTTCGGGCGCCGAGTGGCTGCACCTGGTCGACCTGGACGCCGCGTTCGGCACCGGCGACAACCGCGCGCTGATCGCCGAGGTCGCCGGGGCGATGGACATCAAGGTGGAGCTGTCCGGCGGCATCCGCGACGACGACACCCTCGCCGCCGCCCTCGCCACCGGCTGCACCCGCGTCAACCTCGGCACCGCCGCCCTGGAGACGCCCGAGTGGGTCGCCCGGGTCATCGCCGAGCACGGCGACAGGATCGCCGTCGGCCTCGACGTGCGCGGCACCACCCTGCGCGGCCGCGGCTGGACCCGCGACGGCGGCGACCTCTACGAGACGCTGGAACGCCTGAACAAGGAGGGCTGCGCCCGCTACGTCGTCACCGACATCGCCAAGGACGGCACCCTCCAGGGCCCCAACCTGGAACTGCTGAAGAGCGTCTGCGCCGCCACCGACCGCCCGGTGGTCGCCTCCGGCGGCGTCTCCTCCCTGGACGACCTGCGCGCCATCGCCGAGCTCGTCCCGCTCGGTGTCGAGGGCTCCATCGTGGGGAAGGCCCTGTACGCCAAGGCGTTCACACTGGAAGAGGCCCTGGAGGCTGTGGCGCGATGACATCCGATGCCGTACGGCGCGTGCAGAGCGGGAACCCCTGGGAGGAGACCATCGGCTTCGCACGTGCCGTGGCGGCGGGCGACCGCGTCCTGGTGGCGGGCACGACCGCGTTCCGGGGCGAGGTGCTGTACGGCGAGGGCGACCCGTACGAGCAGACCAAGGCGGCCTTCACCGGCGCGCTGGAGGCGATCGCCGAGTTCGGCCTCGGCGTCGACTCCGTGATCCGCACACGCCTCCACCTCGCCCACGCGCGGGACGTCGACGAGGCCGCACGGGCGCACAAGGAGCTGTTCGACGCGGTGCGCCCGGTCACCACCCTGCTGGTGGTCGAGGGCTTCGTCGACTCGCGCGTACTGGTCTCAGTGGAACTCGAAGCATTCAGAGGAGCCGTGACTTCATGACCCTGGCGGTCCGAGTCATCCCCTGCCTGGACGTGGACAACGGCCGGGTCGTCAAGGGCGTCAACTTCCAGAACCTGCGCGACGCGGGCGATCCCGTCGAGATGGCCAAGGTGTACGACGCCGAGGGCGCCGACGAGCTGACGTTCCTGGACATCACCGCCTCGTCGGGCAACCGCGGGACGACCTACGACGTGGTGCGCCGCACCGCCGAGCAGGTGTTCATCCCGCTGACGGTGGGCGGCGGCGTCCGCACCGCCGAGGACGTCGACAAGCTGCTCCGCGCGGGCGCCGACAAGGTGGGCGTCAACACGGCCGCCATCGCCCGCCCCGACCTCATCAGGGAGATCGCCGAACGCTTCGGCCGTCAGGTCCTCGTCCTCTCGGTCGACGCCCGGCGCACCGACTCCGGCTCCTTCGAGGTCACCACGCACGGCGGCCGGCGCGGCACCGGCATCGACGCCGTGGAGTGGGCGCACCGGGCCGCCGAACTGGGCGCGGGCGAGATCCTGCTCAACTCCATGGACGCCGACGGCACCAAGGACGGCTACGACCTGGAGATGATCGCCGCCGTCCGGAAGCACGTCACCGTCCCGGTGATCGCCTCAGGCGGCGCCGGGAAGCTCGGCGACTTCCCGCCGGCGGTCGCGGCGGGCGCGGACGCGGTGCTGGCCGCCTCCGTCTTCCACTTCGGGGACCTGCGCATCGGCCAGGTCAAGGAGACGCTGCGGGAGGCCGGCCACCCGGTGCGGTGAGGCTCAGCCGGCCGGCTGGGTCAGCTGGACCAGATTGCCGACCGTGTCGTCCAGCAGGGCGGTGAGCACCGGGCCCTGTTCCCGGGGGTCCTGCACGAAGTGGACGCCCTCCCCGCGGAGCCGTTCGAACTCCGCGCGGAGGTCGTCCACGGAGAACACGATCGCGGGAAGCCCCGCCTCGCGCACCGCCCTGCGGTACGGCTCCGCCACGGGCCCCTGCCCCGGCTCCAGCAGCAGCTCCAGGTCCCGCTGGGCTCCCTCCTTCGCGCCCACGGTGACGAACAGCGTGCCGTCGCCCAGATCCAGGTGGGTGCGGGTCTCGAAGCCGAGGACCTCGGTGTAGAAGGCGTGCGCCTTCGCCACGTCGTCGACGTACACGCTGGTCATGGCCACTTTGATCATGGGCTGCGCCTTTCGGGTGCGGATCAGATGCCGAGCCGTTTGGTCTCGCGCAGCTTCGCGATCGCGTTCTCGTCGCCGTCCAGCCCGACCTCGGCTGCGCTCTGCCGGCCGTAGGAGAACAGCACCAGCTCGGACGGTTCCCCGGTCACCGTGACCACCGGGGTGCCGCGGTGCGCCACCGCCGTCCGGCCGTCCGGGCGGCGCAGCACCAGCCCCGTCGGCGCCTTGCGGCCCATCAGCCGCGCGGAGCGCTCGAGCCGCGACCACAGCGCGTCCTGGAACACCGGGTCGAGCTCGCGCGGCGTCCAGTGGGGCTGGGCGCGGCGCACGTCCTCCGTGTGGACGTAGAACTCGACGATGTTCGACAGCTCGTCGACCTGCTTGAGCGAGAAGGGCGAGAAGCGCGGCGGGCCGGTCCGGATCAGCTGGATCAGCTCCTCGTACGGCTTGGCGGCGAACTCCGCCGTCACCCGCTCCAGACGGGCCGCCAACTGCTTGACCAGCATCCCGCCGGCCGCGTCGGGACGGCGCTCGCGCACCACCACGTGGGCGGCGAGGTCCCGGGCGGTCCAGCCCTCGCACAGGGTGGGGGCCTGCGGGCCCACGGTCTCCAGCAGATCGGCCAGGAGGAGTCGTTCACGCTTGGCATGGGTCGACATGCGAGCCAGCCTACGGCCGTCCGTGGAGTCCGCACAGTGGACGTCCGCGAGGACGCGACGCCCCCGCGCGGCACAATGGTCGGCATGACCAGCACGCCCCGGCCCAGCCGACTCGACCCGGAGATCGCCGCACGGCTCAAGCGCAGCCCCGACGGCCTCCTGCCCGCCATCGCCCAGCAGTACGACACCGGAGAGGTGCTGATGCTGGGCTGGATGGACGACGAGGCGCTGCACCGCACGCTCACCACCGGCCGCTGCACCTACTGGTCCCGCAGCCGCCGGGAGTACTGGGTCAAGGGGGACACCTCCGGCCACGTCCAGTGGGTCAGGGCGGTCGCCCTGGACTGCGACGCCGACACCGTGCTGGTCAAGGTCGACCAGGTGGGCGCCGCCTGCCACACCGGCGCCCGCACCTGCTTCGACGCCGACGTGCTGGTGGCGGACGCCCCCGCCGCGGATCAGTGAGGTCCGCCGCCATGGACCTCGAGACGTTCCGCAGGCTCGCCGCCGACCGCCGGGTCGTCCCGGTCACCCGCAAGCTCCTCGCCGACGGCGACACCCCGGTGGCGCTCTACCGCAAGCTCGCCGCCGAGCGCCCCGGCACCTTCCTGCTGGAGTCCGCGGAGAACGGCCGGTCCTGGTCCCGCTACTCCTTCGTCGGCGTCCGCTCCGCCGCCACCCTCACCGAACGCGCCGGGCAGGCGCACTGGGAGGGCGTCCCGCCCGTCGGCGTCCCCGTGGACGGCGACCCGCTCGCCGCGCTGCGCGCCACCCTGGAGGCCCTGCACACCCCGCGCGACCTCGCCCACGACCTGGGCCTGCCGCCCTTCACCGGCGGCATGGTCGGCTACCTCGGCTACGACGTCGTGCGCCGCCTGGAGAAGGTCGGCCCCGGCGAGCGGGACGACCTGGGACTGCCCGAGCTGACCATGCTGCTCACCAGCGACCTCGCCGTGATGGACCACTGGGAGGGCGCGGTCTGGCTGATCGCCAACGCGATCAACCACAACGACCTGGAGACCGGCGTCGACGAGGCGTACGCCGACGCCGTGGCCCGGCTCGACGCGATGGAGGCCGACCTCACCCGCGCCGTGGCCCAGCCGCCCGCCGTGCTGCCGCCCTCCGAACTGCCCGGGTACACCGCGCTGTGGGGCGGCCCCGACTTCCAGCGGGCCGTGGAGGACATCAAGGAACGCATCCGCGCGGGGGAGGCCTTCCAGGTCGTCCCCTCCCAGCGGTTCGAGACGCCGTGCACGGCGAGCGCCCTCGACGTCTACCGGGTGCTGCGGGCCACCAACCCGTCCCCGTACATGTACCTGTTCCGCTTCGACGGCTTCGACGTCGTCGGCTCGTCCCCCGAGGCCCTGGTGAAGGTCGAGGACGGGCGGGCCATGGTCCACCCCATCGCCGGCACCCGGCACCGCGGCGCCACCCCGCGGGAGGACCAGGCCCTCGCCGAGGAACTCCTCGCCGACCCCAAGGAGCGCGCGGAGCACCTCATGCTCGTCGACCTGGGCCGCAACGACCTCGGGCGGGTCTGCGAACCCGGCTCCGTCGAGGTCGTCGACTTCATGTCCGTCGAGCGGTACTCGCACGTCATGCACATCGTCTCCACGGTCACCGGCCGGGTCACCGCCGGCCGCACCGCCTTCGACGTGCTCACCGCCTGCTTCCCGGCCGGCACGCTCTCCGGCGCGCCCAAGCCCCGCGCGCTGCAGATCATCGACGAGCTCGAACCGTCCCGGCGCGGGCTGTACGGCGGCTGCGTCGGCTACCTCGACTTCGCGGGCGACTCCGACACCGCGATCGCGATCCGCACCGCGCTGCTGCGGGACGGCACCGCGTACGTGCAGGCCGGGGCGGGGGTCGTGGCCGACTCCGATCCGGTCGCGGAGGACACGGAGTGCCGCAACAAGGCGGCGGCGGTGCTGCGCGCGGTGCACACCGCGAACCGGCTGGGGACGGTCCGGGACGAACCCCGGGTGTCGGTTCGCCCGGAGGCCGGGCGATAGTGGATGACGTGACTGCCGTACCCACCCCCCGTTCCGAGGCCGCCGGCTCCGCCCGCAGCGGCCGTCTCAGCCTCGCCGTCGCCCTGCTGTGCGGCGCCCTGGGCGCGTCCGTGGCCCTGATCGCCACCCGGCAGCAGTGGTCGCAGGGCACCGCCACGGTGGCCGGCGGCACGTTTCCCCTGACCGCGAAGGGCAGCGACGTCACGGGCGTGCCCGCCGCCCTGGCCGTCGTGGGGCTGGCGGCGATGGTCGCGGTGTTCGCCGTCCGCCGGGCCGGCCGCCTCGCCGTCGCCGCGCTGCTGGCGCTGTCGGGGGCGGGCACGGTGGCGGCGGCGCTGTTCGGGGCGTCGGACCGCGGGGCGCTGGACGAGAAGGCGGCCCAGGCGTCGGGCGACACCTCCGCGACCGTGGACGCCCTCAGCCACACGGCGTGGCCGTACGTGGCCGTCGCGGGCGGTGTACTGCTGCTGCTGGCCGGCCTGCTCGCGCTGCGCTACGGCCGCCTCTGGCCGGCCATGTCCGGCCGCTACGAACGCGACGGCGCCCCCCGCCGCAGGCCCGCCCGCGTCGACCCCGACCGCCCGGAAGACCTCTGGAAGGCCCTGGACCGGGGCGAGGACCCGACCGGCGCGTGACCGCGGGGCCGCCGGCACCCGCTCCCCGCGCGCCCGCACGCCACCGGGGCGGCGCACGCCCGGGGGCGAACGGGTGAACGCGCTGCCCGCGCGGGGGAGGCCCTCGCCCCCGGGGCGCTTCCCGGGCCGTGCGGGCGCCGGAGGAGGCGCGGCCGCCCGCGGTCACGCGATCTCCCGTACCCCCGCTCACCTTCGGCGCGCGCGTGCGGGACAATGGGGGCGAGCGTCTGCTCAGACACGTACACAGCAACGAGGAGCAAGCAATGGCGGGCAGCAGCCACGGTCACACCCCGGCCGCCTGGACCGGTGTCATCATCGCCTTCATCGGTTTCTGCGTCGCGGGCGCGTTCATGGTGATGAACCAGCCCGCGGGCTTCTGGGCCGGCATCGGGCTCACGCTCCTCGGCGCCGTCGTCGGCGGCATCATGCGCATGATGGGCATGGGCCAGCCGAAGAGCGACCACCCCGTGCACCAGGTCACCGGCGACCGCGCGCCGGCCGGCGCCCGGAGCTGACCGCTCCGCACAGGGGGCGGCCCCGGCACGGACGGTGCCGGAACCGCCCCTGAGCCGTGTCCGGGGCACAATGCACGGCGTGAACACTCCCGGCACCGGCGCACCCCCCGGCAGAGCGGCCCGACTGGCCGTCCCCGCCGGCCTGCTCGTCGCCGTCACCGCGGCCTTCGCCTACGTCGGGGCCGTCGACCCCAACGAGCCCGGCCACTACCCCGCCTGCCCGCTGCTGCGCCTCACCGGTCTGTACTGCCCCGGCTGCGGCGGACTGCGCAGCGCGCACGCCGTCGTCCACGGCGACCTCCCGGCCGCCCTCCAGGCCAACGCGCCCGCCGTCCTCGGCTACGCCGCCTTCGCCGTGCTGTGGACCGTCTGGGTGGTCCGCGCGGTGCGCGGCAGGCCGCCGCTGCGGATCGATCCGCCGCCCGTGCTCCTGTGGTCCCTGGGAGCGTTGCTGGTGACGTTCGCGGTTGTCCGGAATCTGCCGTTCGGCGGCTGGCTGCATCCGTGATCGACAGGGGAACGCCCAGGTGGGGGGAGTGGCGTCAACCTGGATGCGAGGCATGCGCCCCGCTGCGGATACCATCGCAGTGACCAGTGAAGACCGCCCGTCAGGAAGGGGGCCGCTCGCGTGAGTGTGCTCGACGAGATCATCGACGGAGTCCGTGCCGACCTCGCGGAGCGGCAGGCGCGCGTCAGCCTCGACGAGCTCAAGGAGCGCGCGGCGAAGGCTCCCGCGGCCAAGGACGGCGCGGCCGCCCTGCGCGGCGACGGCGTCAAGGTGATCTGCGAGGTGAAGCGCTCCAGCCCGTCCAAGGGCGCGCTCGCCGCGATCGCCGACCCGGCGGGACTCGCCGCCGACTACGAGGCGGGCGGCGCCGCCGTCATCTCCGTCCTCACCGAGCAGCGCCGCTTCGGCGGCTCGCTGGCCGACCTGGAGGCGGTCCGCGCCCGCGTGGACATCCCCGTGCTGCGCAAGGACTTCATCGTCACGTCGTACCAGCTCTGGGAGGCCCGCGCGTACGGCGCCGACCTCGCGCTGCTGATCGTCGCGGCCCTCGACCAGCCGGCCCTGGAGTCGCTGATCGAGCGCGCCGGGTCCATCGGGCTCACCCCGCTCGTCGAGGTGCACGACGAGGACGAGGTCGAGCGCGCGGTGGACGCGGGCGCCAAGGTCATCGGCGTCAACGCGCGCAACCTCAAGACCCTCGAGGTCGACCGCGGCACCTTCGAGCGGGTCGCCCCCGAGATCCCCGACACCCTGGTCAAGGTCGCCGAGTCGGGCGTCCGCGGTCCGCACGACCTCATCGCCTACGCCAACGCCGGCGCCGACGCCGTCCTGGTCGGCGAGTCCCTGGTCACCGGCAAGGACCCGAGGACGGCCGTCTCCGACCTGGTGGCGGCGGGCGAGCACCCGGCACTGCGTCACGGCCGCGGCTGAGCCACCGGTAGGCTTGCCCCCATGACCCTCTCCCGCCTCGCACGTGGCTGCCGGCCCCGGGGCTGCCGTGCCCCCGCCCGCAGGGTGCACGGCCGCAGGGTCCGCTACGTGATCGGCGACGAACCCGGGCAGGTGAACGGCCGGCGATGGCAGCGCGCCCCCCAGGGGCGCGGGGCTGTACCGGACACGCGACCCCGTCGCGCGAGCGCGACCGGCCGGTGACCGGCTGACCACCCCGCCCCCACGGCGATTGGTGCCCGACACACACTCACCGTGAGGTACACGCATGCCCAGCAACTTCTTCGTCCCCGACCCGGAGGGGCACGTCCCCACCGTCGAGGGCTACTTCGGCGCCTTCGGCGGAAAGTTCATCCCCGAAGCCCTGGTCGCCGCGGTCGACGAGGTCGCCGTCGAGTACGACAAGGCCAAGTCCGACCCCGAGTTCGCCCGGGAACTCGACGACCTCCTGGTCCACTACACCGGCCGCCCGAGCGCGCTCACCGAGGTCCCCCGTTTCGCCGAACACGCGGGCGGAGCCCGGGTGTTCCTCAAGCGCGAGGACCTGAACCACACCGGCTCACACAAGATCAACAACGTCCTCGGCCAGGCCCTGCTCACCAGGCGCATGGGCAAGACCCGCGTCATCGCCGAGACCGGCGCCGGCCAGCACGGTGTGGCCACCGCCACCGCCTGCGCGCTGTTCGGCCTCGACTGCACGATCTACATGGGCGAGATCGACACACAGCGACAGGCCCTCAACGTGGCCCGCATGCGGATGCTCGGCGCCGAGGTCATCGCCGTGAAGTCCGGCAGCCGCACCCTGAAGGACGCCATCAACGAGGCGTTCCGCGACTGGGTCGCCAACGTCGACCGCACCCACTACCTGTTCGGCACGGTCGCCGGACCGCACCCCTTCCCGGCGATGGTCCGCGACTTCCACCGCGTCATCGGGGTCGAGGCCCGCCGCCAGCTCCTGGAGCGCGCCGGACGCCTGCCCGACGCCGCGATCGCCTGCGTCGGCGGCGGTTCCAACGCCATCGGCCTCTTCCACGCCTTCATCCCCGACGAGGGCGTCCGCCTGATCGGCTGCGAGCCCGCCGGGCACGGCATCGAGACCGGCGAGCACGCGGCCACCCTCACCGCGGGCGAGCCCGGCATCCTGCACGGCTCCCGGTCGTACGTCCTCCAGGACGACGAGGGCCAGATCACCGAGCCGTACTCCATCTCGGCGGGCCTGGACTACCCGGGCATCGGCCCGGAGCACTCCTACCTCAAGGACTCCGGCCGCGGCGAGTACCGCGCGGTGACCGACGACGCCGCCATGCGGGCCCTGCGCCTGCTGTCGCGCACCGAGGGCATCATCCCGGCCATCGAGTCCGCCCACGCGCTGGCCGGCGCCCTGGAGGTCGGCAGGGAGCTGGGCGGGGACGGGCTGATCGTCGTCAACCTGTCCGGGCGCGGCGACAAGGACATGGACACCGCCGCCCGCTACTTCGGGCTGTACGACGCCGACGCCGAGGTCGCCGCCGACGAGGCCGGCACCGCCGAGATCGAGGGGGACGCCAAGTGAGCGGGAACGTGCGACTGCTGGACGACACCCTCGCCGCGGCGAGGTCCGAGGGCCGCGCCGCCCTGATCGCCTACCTCCCGGCCGGGTTCCCGACCGTGGACGGCGGCATCGAGGCCGTCAAGGCCGCCCTGGACGGCGGCGCCGACGTCGTGGAGGTGGGTCTGCCGCACAGCGACCCGGTCCTCGACGGGCCGGTCATCCAGACCGCCGACGACATCGCCCTGCGCGGCGGCGTGAGGATCGCCGACGTGATGCGCACGGTCCGCGAGGCGCACGCGGCCACCGGCAAGCCGATCCTCGTCATGACCTACTGGAACCCCATCGACCGCTACGGCGTCGAGCGGTTCACCGCCGAGCTGGCCGAGGCGGGCGGCGCCGGGTGCATCCTGCCCGACCTGCCCGTCCAGGAGTCGGCGCTCTGGCGGGAGCACGCGGAGAAGCACGGACTCGCCACGGTCTTCGTGGTCGCGCCCAGCAGCAAGGACGAACGGCTCGCCGAGATCACCGCGGCCGGCAGCGGCTTCGTCTACGCCGCCTCCCTGATGGGCGTCACCGGCACCCGCGAGTCGGTCGGCGCGCAGGCCGAGGAGCTGGTGCGGCGCACCCGCGCCACCACCGGCATTCCGGTCTGCGTCGGACTCGGCGTCTCCAACCCCGACCAGGCCGCCGAGGTGGCCCGCTTCGCCGACGGCGTGATCGTCGGTTCGGCCTTCGTCAAGCGGATGCTGGACGCCCCCGACGACGCGGCCGGTGTCGAGGCCGTCCGCGCGCTCGCCGGCGACCTGGCCGAGGGCGTGCGCCGACGGGCCTGACCGGCCGAGGTGGCCGCAGGCAGTCATACGGATCCCTCGTACGGGTGGTCCTGGGACCGGGGAGGCGCTGTGCGCCTCCCCGGTTCGTTCTGCGGGATGTGAGCGAGAAGAACCGTGAGGGAAAGCGCACCGCCCGGGAGCGGATGGCGGTCGAGCGCGAGAAGCAGAAGGCGGCGGAGAAGCGGCGCCGTGCCCTGATCGTGGGGGCGAGCGTGCTCTGCGTCCTGGGGCTCGCGGCGGTGGTCGGCGTCGTCGCCGCCAACTCCGGCGGGGACGAGGAGAAGAGCGAGGCGTCCGGCCCCGTCGTGGCGCCCTCCGGGGCCCTGGGCAAGGACGGCCTGGCCATCCCGGTCGGCAAGGAGGGTGCCAAGGCCACCCTCACCGTGTGGGAGGACTTCCGCTGCCCGGCCTGCAAGGTCTTCGAGCAGCGATACCGCTCCACCCTCAACGAGCTGACCGGGTCCGGCCGCCTGAGGGTGGACTACCACCTGGTGACGCTGATCGACAACGGCATGGGCGGCACCGGCTCCCGCACCGCGGCCAATGCCGCCGCCTGCGCCCAGGACGCCGGGAAGTTCGCCGCCTACCACGACGTGCTGTTCGACAACCAGCCGCCGGAGAGCGACGACGCCTTCGCCGACGACGCCAAGCTGATCGACCTGGCCGGCAAGGTCGACGGACTCGACACCCCCGCCTTCCGCTCCTGCGTCGAGGACGGCACGCACAACAGCTGGGTCGCCAAGTCCCACGAGGCGTTCCGGAAGAGCGGCTTCAACGGCACGCCGACGGTGATGTTCGACGGCCAGAACATCAACCAGGACCCCTCCATGACCCCCGAGAAGTTCAAGCGGATGGTCCAGGAGGCGAACCAGGGACAGTGACGCCCCGGAGCGGCCGTCCGACGGTCCTGTTATGGAGCCGTAGCCGGGCTGCCCGCCGTGCGGCCGGTCCGGCACGGTAGCGTCGACCCTGCCATGGAACTTGCCTACATTCCCAGCCCGTCGAGCGGGGTGCTGTACCTCGGCCCCGTTCCGCTGCGCGGCTACGCGTTCTGCATCATCATCGGCGTCTTCGTTGCCGTCTGGCTCGGCAACAAGCGCTGGGTCGCCCGGGGCGGGCGGGCCGGCACGGTGGCCGACATCGCTGTCTGGGCCGTGCCGTTCGGCCTGCTCGGCGGCAGGCTCTACCACGTCGTCACGGACTACCAGCTGTACTTCAGCGAGGGCCGTGACTGGGTGGACGCCTTCAAGATCTGGGAGGGCGGCCTCGGCATCTGGGGTGCGATCGCGCTCGGCGCGCTCGGCGCGTGGATCGGCTGCCGCCGCCGCGGCATCCCGCTGCCCGCCTACGCCGACGCCATCGCGCCGGGCATCGCCCTGGCCCAGGCGATCGGACGCTGGGGCAACTGGTTCAACCAGGAGCTGTACGGGCGGGCGACCGATCTGCCGTGGGCCCTGGAGATCACCTCCTCCGCCGACGGACGGGAGCCGGGCACGTACCACCCGACGTTCCTGTACGAGTCGCTGTGGTGCGTCGGGGTGGCGCTGCTGGTGATCTGGGCCGGCCGGCGGTTCGAACTCGGGCACGGAAGGGCGTTCGCGCTGTACGTCGCCGGGTACTGCGCGGGGCGGTTCTGGATCGAGTACATGCGGGTCGACGAGGCGCACCACATCCTCGGGCTGCGGCTGAACAACTGGACGGCGCTCCTGGTGTTCCTGCTCGCAGTGCTGTACATCGTGCTGTCGGCGCGGAAGCGGCCGGGGCGGGAGGACGTGGTGGAGCCGGGGGCCTCCGGCGGTGAGGGCGGGTCCGACGCCGGGGCCGAGGCCGTGGAGAAGGACGGGGAGGACGTCCCTTCGCTGCAGAAGGACTCCTCGGACTCCGAGGACTCAAAGGGCTCCGAGGACTCCGAGGACAAGGACGGGGCCGGTTCGGCGAAGAGGAGCTGACGGCTCGCTGTACGGCACCGAGGGCGTCCGGGACTTCCCGGACGCCCTCGGCGTGTGCGGCCCGGAGCTCGCGGGGCGCCTCCCGGGCCTTCACGGCACGGGGGAGGCCCGACTGCCCCCGGGAGCGGGGGGCCCGGTCAGGCCCTGGTGGTCAGGGACAGGGTCCTTCGGGCCGCCCGTACCGCTGCCGTGTCGACGAAGGTGCCGTCGGGGAGGGCCTGGGCGCCCGGGTTCGTGGCCGCTGCCTCGACGACGGTCTCCGCCTGCTCGATCTCCTGCTCCGTGGGGAGGTAGGCACGCTCGATGATCTCCAGCTGGCAAGGGTGGATCGCGGAGCGGCCCAGGAAGCCCAGGGCGCGGCCGCGGGCGCAGGAGGCGCGCAGGCCGTCCAGGTCGCGGATGTCCGGGTGGACGGACTGGACGGGCGGGGCGAGGCCCGCCGCACGGGCGGCGACGACCACCCGGGAGCGGGACCAGTCGAGGCCGGCGTCGTCGCGTACGCCCAGGTCGGCCCGTAGGTCCGCCTCCCCGATGGCGATACCGCGCAGGGACGGGTGGGCGGTGGCCACCGCATGGGCGCGCTCGATGCCGAGGGCCGTCTCCAGGAGCGCGTACAGGGGCGGCGGACCGCCGCGGGCGGACGCCGCGCGCCGGGCGACGCGTACGACGTCGGCCGGGGACGACACCTTGGGCAGGCGCAGGCCGGACAGACCGGGAGCGGACGCGAGGGCCGCGAGGTCGGCGCGGGCCCAGGGGCCGGACAGGGCGTTGACGCGGACGTGGACCGGGACCGGCTGCGGGTCGCGCAGCAGCTCGGCGGTGGCGGAGCGGGCGTAGGCCTTGCGGTCGGGGGCGACCGCGTCCTCCAGGTCGATCACCACCACGTCGGCGCCGGAGGCGAGCGCCTTCGCCACCACGAAAGGACGGTCGCCGGGGGCGTACAGCCAGGTCAGCGGGAAGCCCGTCACAGGGCGCCCTCCGCACGGAGCTCCGCGAGGTCGTCGGGCGTGAGGCCCAGCTCGGTCAGGACCTCCTCGGTGTCCGCACCGTGCGGGCGGCCCGCCCAGCGGATCGCGCCCGGGGTGGCGGAGAGCCGGAAGAGCACGTTCTGCATGCGCAGCGGACCCAGCTCCGGATCGTCGACCGTGGTGACGGTGTCCAGCGCCTGGTACTGCGGGTCCGTCATGACGTCCCGGACGTCCTGGACGGGGGCGACGGCCGCCTCCGCCTTCTCGAAGGCCGCCAGCACGTCGGTGCGGGCGTGCCGGGCGATCCAGCCGCCGACCGCCTCGTCCAGGACGTCCGCGTGCCGGGCCCGCTCCTCGCCGCTGGCGAACCAGGGCTCGTCGATCAGGTCCGGCCGCCCCACCAGCACCATCACCCGCTCGGCGATCGACTGGGCCGAGGCGGAGACGGCGACCCAGGTGCCGTCGGCGGTGCGGTAGGTGCCGCGCGGCGCGTTGTTCGGGGAGCGGTTGCCGGTGCGGGGCTGGACGTGGCCCAGCTGGTCGTACCAGGTCGGCTGGGGGCCGAGCACGGCGAGGATCGGCTCGATCAGCGCCATGTCGACGACCTGCCCCCCTCCCGTGCGGTCCCGGGCGGCCAGCGCGGTCATGACGGCGTACGCCGTGGCCAGGCCCGCGATGGAGTCCGCCAGACCGAACGGCGGCAGGGTCGGCGGGGCGTCCGGCTCCCCGGTGATCGCGGCGAAGCCGCTCATCGCCTCGGCGAGGGTGCCGAAGCCCGGGCGGTGCGCGTACGGGCCGAACTGGCCGAACCCGGTGACCCGGGCCAGGACCAGCCGGGGGTTGACGGCGGACAGTTCGGGCCAGCCCAGATCCCACTTCTCCAGGGTGCCGGGGCGGAAGTTCTCGATGACGACGTCGGCGGTGGCGGCCAGACGCAGGAGCGTGGTCCGGCCGCCGGGCCTGGACAGGTCGAGGGTGACGGTGCGCTTGTTGCGGCCGAGCACCTTCCACCACAGGCCGATGCCGTCCTTCGACGGGCCGTGGCCGCGGGAGGGGTCCGGTCTCCTCGGGTGCTCGACCTTGACGACCTCCGCGCCGAAGTCGCCGAGCAGGGTCGCGGCGAGGGGCCCGGCGAAGAGGGTGGCGAGGTCCAGGACGCGCAGACCGGTCAGCGGGGGACCGGCGGGGGCGGGGAGGTGCGGGGTCATGGGCGGGTGGCCTCCAGGTGGGTCAGCCGGGCCAGGGTGTCGAAACCGGTGCCGTGGAAGCCGCCGACGGAGGTGGCCAGCCGGTTCTTCAGCGGGGCCGTCCAGCGCTCGGGGAGCGCGCGGGGCGAACCGGCGAGGAGGGCGGCGACGCTGCCGGCCGTCGCGCCGTTGGAGTCGGTGTCCCAGCCGCCGGACACCGCGCGGCGGACGGAGCCGGTGAAGTCGCCGCCGGCGTGGGTGAGGGCGGCGGCGATCAGGGCGGTGTTGGGGACGGCGTGCACCCAGTGGTGGGTGGCGGCGTAGGTGTCGTGCAGGACGTCGACGACGGTGTCGAAGTCGGTGTGCTCGCGGGCCAGCCGAACGGCCCCGCGGACGGCCAGGGCGAGCCGGGAGCGGGGCGGGACGACGGCGAGGCCGGTGCGCAGACAGGCGTGCACGTCGTGGTCGCCGGTGGCGGCGGTGGCGATGACGGCCGCCGTGAACATCGCCGCGTAGACGCCGTTGGCGGTGTGGGTGAGGGTGGCGTCGCGGTGGGCCTGCTCGGCGGCGGCGGCCGGGTCGCCGGGGTTGGTCCAGCCGTGCACGTCGGCGCGGATCAGGGCGCCGATCCACTCGCGGAAGGGGTTGTGGTGACGGGCGGTCAGCGGCGGTTCCAGGCCGTTGAGGAGGTTGCGGTAGGCGACGCGTTCGGCGGTGAAGGTGCGGCCGGCGGGGAGTTCGTCCAGCCAGACGCGGGCCACGTCGGTGGGGGTGAAGGCGCGGGTGTGGCGTTGGAGGACGAGGAGGTTCAGGAGGGGGTAGTTGAGGTCGTCGTCCTCGGGCATGCCGTCGATGTTCTCGGCGAGGGAGGTGGACGCGGAGCGGCGGTTCCAGGGGTGTTCGGCCAAGAGGTCGCCGGGGACGCCGCGGGCGGTGAAGTAGGTGTTCAGCGGCCAGTTGCCGGCGGCCCGGGCGAGGCGGCGGATGCCGGTCAGCGGGAGCTTCTCCACCGGTTTGCCGAGGAGGCAGCCGACCGCCCTGCCGAGCCAGGCGGCCTCCAGGCTCGTGGGGGACGCCGCCCGGGGGCGGGGCGCGCGGCCCGGCGCCCGCGGGGCGCCGTCCGCGTCCACCCGTGCCGTCCCGGCGGCACGACCGCCCGCGGTGGCGGGCCAGTCGGGGCACAGGGACCTGATCCGGGGCAGGTCGGTCGGTTCGTCGTCCGCCAGCCGGCCGGGGAGGTCGGCCAGTTCGTCGAGGAGGTCGGTGGCCAGGAGGCGGAGGTAGGGGGAGGCGGGGGTGGGGGAGGCGCCCGCGGTGAGGGGGACCTCGGGACCGCCCGCGGCGCGCCAGCGGGCGGCGACGGCCGAGGGCTCGCGGCCGTCCTGGACCGCCTGGCGCAGTTCGTGGCCGATCAGGTCCTCCGGCTGGACCCAGGTCAGTCGGAGCATCCGGGACCTCCCAGCTCCGCGAAGGCCCGCTCGTGGGCGCGGCGGCGGTCCACGTCGCGCGCGAAGACCTCACGGGCCACGGCGGCCAGGACGGCCGCGGGTTCCCACAGGTCGAGGCGGCTGGCCTCCGCCACCGTCTTGGCCCAGTCCTCGGGGACCGGTGAGCCGAGCGCGCCGGCCACCGCGCCGGCCATCGTGGCGATGGAGTCGCAGTCGCGGCCGTAGTTCACCGCGCCGAGGACCGCGTGCCGGAAGTCGCCGCCGGCCACCACCAGCATGCCCAGCGCCACCGGGAGTTCCTCGACGGCGTGCAGCCGGGACGGGCGGCGGGCGCCCAGGGAGGGGGAGCGGTAGTCGGGGCCGACCGTGTCGTACGGCGTCACCGCCTCCCGCAGCGGACCCAGCGCCGACTCGAAGTCCGTGTGCCGCGCGGCCGCTTCGCAGACCTTCTCGATCGCCTCGCGCGTGCCGTCCTTCGCCAGGGACAGGCACGCGGCGACCACCGAGTCCGCCGTCGCACCCGGCGCGCACGCCGCCGCCACGGCCGCCGCGAGGACGCCGGCCGCCTCCCTGCCGTACGACGACTGGTGCGCGCCCGCGACGTCCAGCGCCTCGGCGTAGGCGGCGGCCGGGTGGGCGGCGTTGACCAGACCGACCGGGGCCATGTACATCGCGGCCCCGCAGTTGACGATGTTGCCGGCGCCCGCCTCGCGGGGGTCGGCGTGACCGTAGTGCAGGCGCGCCACGAGCCACTTCTCGGCGAGGAAGATCCGCTGCAGCGGGAGCGCCTCCGCCTCGAGCTCCGGGATCCAGCGCGGGTTCGTCATCAGGTCCGGGACCAGGTGGCCGGCGACGGCGTAGGCGTCCAGGTGGTCGCGGACCGCCGCGTACACCCGGATCAGCGCGTGGGTCATCAGGGTGTCGTCGGTGACGTGGCCGTCGCCCTTGTGGTACGGCGCGATGGGGCGGGCGGTGCGCCACGCGTCGCCGTTCCACGGGCCGACGACGCCGTGGACGCGCCCGCCGTGGCGTTCGACGATCTGCTCGGGGGAGTACCCCTCGACGGGGCCGCCGAGGGCGTCGCCGACGGCGGCCCCCACGAGGGCGCCGGTGATCCGTTCGTCCAGGAGCGGACCCCGGTCACGGTTTTCTTCCTCTTCGCGCGTCATGCCCGAATCATCCCCCCGGGTGGGGCCGGTTGCGCGGCTTCCAGGAGTCCGGCGAGTTCCACCAGGTCCGTACCGGTGAGCCGGGGGAGCACGCAGCCGGAGAGGGTGCGGCAGCTCTCCCGCCACGTCGCCGGGATCGCGGCCGCGCCGCCCAGCGCGCCGGTGAGGGCGCCGGCGAGCGCCGGGGCGGAGTCCGCGACCCGCGACAGACAGGCCGCCGCGGGGACCGCCTCCGCGATCCGGCCGCGGGCGGCGGTGGTGAGGGCGAGGGCGACGGGGACGGTCTCGGCGGCGGCGACGCCGTAGCTGTAGACGTGGTCGACGATCTGGTGTTCCAGCGGCGGCACGAGGGCGAAGGCGCTGTCGGCGTCCGCCGCGAGCCGCAGGGCGTACCGGGCGTTGCGGCCGATCTCGGTGTCCTCGGGCAGCTCGGCGCAGGCCGCCGCCACGCAGGTGCGCGGGTCCGCGCCGGTCAGGGCGAGGGAGACGGCGGCGGCCATGGCGCGGGCGCCGTGCACGCCGTCGCCGTCCTGGGTGTAGCGGGCGTCGAACTCGGCGAGGTCGGCGGCGGCCCGGGGGTCGCCGGGGTGGGCCACGGCCAGGACGCAGGCGCGGACGCAGGCGGCGTCGTCGAAGTAGTGCGGGTTGTCGTGGCCGGTGGCGGGCGGGCGCAGACCGGTGGCGAGGTTGCCGAGACCGGCGCGGACGGAGATGCGGGCGCGCAGGGGGAGCACGGCGGACTCGGTCTCGGGGGCGCGGTCCGCCGCCGCGGCGATCTCGCCGGCGACGGTGTTCCAGGTCAGGTCGATGGCCGCGCGGGTGCGGCGTTCCCGGCTCAGGTCGCCGAAGGCGGTCTCGTCACCCGCCCGGAGCACGGCCTCCGCGGCGAAGGCCGCCCATTCGGCGTCGTCGGAGGGGCCGAGCCGCAGGGGCTCGGAGGGCTGGTTGAGGGCGATGGGGACGGGGAGGGTGGTCGTCGCGTTCTGCTCGGCGAAGGTGTCGAGCTCGCGGGTGAGGCGCCGCGTCCACTCGGGCATGCGGGCGGCCCGGTGACGGGCGGCCGGCCAGCCGGCGGCGTCGCCCGCGGCGAGGCCGAGGAGGAGACCCTCGATCCCCGCCCGGGGCGGCGGGGCGGGGCGTCCGGCCCCGGCTTCGCCTCCGGTCCGGGGGGTCCCGCCGGCATCACCCGCGCGGCTCCCGCGGCCGGGTGCGGGCGGCTCCTGGGGGACGGGACCGCCGTCGGCGGCCGCGGGCGGGGCGGGGTTCTCGGCGGGGGGCGTCGTGGTGGTCATGTGGAGGTCTCCGGCGTGAGCAGGTCCGCGATGTCCAGGACGTGGTGGCCCGCCATGGCCGGCAGGCAGGTGCCGCGGGCCGGGGCGATGGCGGACGACCAGGCCGGCGGGATCGCCGAGACGCCCCGGGTCGCTCCCGCCAGCGCCCCCGCCACCGCCGCCGTGGTGTCGGCGTCGCGGCCCATGTTGACGGCGGTCAGGACCGCCTGCTCGAAGTCGCCGTCCGCCGCCGCGTACGCGCCGAAGGCGAGGGCGACCGCCTCGGGGGCCAGGTCGGTCCACGGGTAGCCGCCGATCACCACCGCCGCGCGGACCGCGCGTTCGCCGAGGTGGGCGGCGGCGGTGGCGCGGCGCAGCGAGCGGGCGGTCCAGGAGTCCTCCGGTACGACCGCCAGGGCCGAGGCCACCACCGCGACCACCGGCGCCCCGGCCATCGCCGCCGCGACGCCCGCCGCGACCGCCCGGCCGCCGTGGATGCCCTCGCCGTCGTGGCTGACCGAGCCGTCGATCGCCGCCAGCCGGGCCGCCTCGTCGGGACGGCCGGCCGCGAACACCCCGTGGGGCGCCGCCCGCATGGCCAGCCCGTCGCTCCAGGCGTGCCGGTGCTGGGCGGAGATGGGCACCGCCAGCCCCCGGCGCAGGTTCTCCAGCGTGCCGCGCTCGCTGAAGCCGGCGCCCCGGAACGGGCCCTCCGCGCGGTCCGCGATCCACTCGTGCCAGGCCGCCTCGACGTGCGCCGGGGTGAGCGCGGAGCCGTACCGGGCCAGCAGCAGGCCGGAGAAGATCGCGTACTCGGTGTCGTCCGTGCCCGCCGGGTGCTCCGCCACGTATCCCGTGATGCGGCCCCATCGCGCGCGTATCTCGGAGGGCTTCATGTTCTCGGCCGGGGCGCCCAGCGCGTCGCCGACGGCCAGGCCGAGCAGCGCGCCGCGCGCCCGCTCGCGGCGTCCGAGGGCGCCCCCGGGCGCCGGGACGGAGGGGATGCGGGCGGTCGATGCCATGCGCGGCTCTCCTCTCAGGCGCGCCCCGGGAGGCGCGGAGCCCTTTGCGCATCTGTCCCCGGTGCGGTGCCCGGCGCAGCCTCACAGGCCCCAGCGTCACCCGGTCGACATCTGCGCGCCCCTCCACGCAAACGAGCGAGAATCGCAAAACCGCAGGTTAGCCCAGCCTTTCCTTGCTGGCGGAAGGGATTGGGGAGGCATACATTGGGTGTTGTCGAAGAATAGAATTTGTCCAAAGAAGACAGTGGGGGACGCCGACATGGCCATCATCGAGACCGGGGCGACGCTGCACGAGGCGCACCGGGACAACCACACGCACCGGGACGTGAACGGCGGCTGGCTGCGCCCCGCCGTGTTCGGCGCGATGGACGGACTGGTCTCCAACTTCGCCCTGATGACCGGTGTCGCCGGCGGCGCGGTCGGCCAGCAGACCGTCGTGCTCACCGGCCTGGCCGGTCTGGCCGCCGGCGCCTTCTCCATGGCGGCCGGCGAGTACACCTCCGTCGCCTCCCAGCGCGAGCTGGTCGAGGCCGAGCTGGACGTCGAGCGACGTGAACTGCGCAAGCACCCCGAGGACGAGGAGGCCGAGCTCGCCGCGCTCTACGCCTCCCGCGGCGTCGCCCCCGAACTGGCCCGCGAGGTGGCCCGGCAGCTGTCCAGGGACCCCGATCAGGCGCTGGAGATCCACGCCCGTGAGGAGCTCGGCGTCGACCCCTCCGACCTGCCCTCGCCCACCGTCGCCGCCGTGTCCAGCTTCGGCTCGTTCGCGCTGGGCGCCCTGCTGCCGGTGCTGCCGTACCTGCTCGGTGCGAGCAGCCTGTGGCCCGCCGTGCTGCTGGCGCTGCTCGGGCTCTTCCTGTGCGGCGCGGTGGTCGCCAGGGTGACGGCGCGCAGCTGGTGGTACAGCGGTCTGCGGCAGCTCCTCCTCGGCGGCGCGGCGGCCGGTGTGACGTACGCCCTGGGCGCACTGTTCGGAACGGCCGTAGGATGAGGCGGATCGCACGTATGCGGCGAGCCGCATAAGTAGTCGTTACGTGCTGGTTTCGGCCGCATGACCATCGGGCATGAGCCGTAAGCGCCGTGGGCAAAGAGGCCGGCGGCGCACCCTCGCGGGCCGGGCGAAGGAGCTCTTTCCCGCCACCGGACCGGCGGACACCGATCTGTCCACCCGTCCCCACCGTTTCCACCGCCGGGCGCGGAATCCCGCCGCGACCCGTACGGTGTCCGCATGCTGGAACGGAGTGTCCCGGTTCCCGAGAACCGCTCCATCATGTAACCTGCACCAAATTTCGCACCCCCCGCAGAGGGCCAACGTCGTCCCTCGGCACTTCGCACATGCCAGATGACGACGACGGGAGAGCCGATGCGTACGCCGCGCCAGCCGTCCCAGCATTCCCCGAGCGACCGCCCGAACTGGTCGTTCATGGATGCTCGCCCTGCTGCGCAGGGTATGTACGACCCCCGCAACGAGCACGACGCCTGCGGCGTCGGCTTCGTCGCCACCCTCACCGGCGAGGCGTCCCACACCCTGGTCGAGCAGGCCCTCACGGTCCTGCGCAACCTGGAACACCGTGGCGCCACCGGCTCCGAGCCGGACTCCGGCGACGGTGCCGGGATCCTCTCGCAGGTGCCGGACGCCTTCTTCCGTGAGGTGGCCGGATTCGACCTGCCCGAGGCGGGCGGCTACGCCGTCGGCATCGCCTTCCTGCCGGAGCACGGCGCCGACGCGGCCGTCGCCCGCATCGAGGAGATCGCCGCCGCCGAGGACCTGACCGTCCTCGGCTGGCGCGAGGTGCCGGTCGCGCCCGAACTGCTCGGCGCCACCGCCCGCTCGACGATGCCGGTCTTCCGGCAGGTCTTCGTCACCGCCGGTGAGAGCCGGGGCATCGACCTCGACCGCAAGGCGTTCGTGCTGCGCAAGCGCGCCGAGCGCGAGGTGGGCGTCTACTTCCCGTCGCTGTCCGCGCGGACCATCGTCTACAAGGGCATGCTGACCACCGGCCAGCTCGAGCCCTTCTTCCCGGACCTGTCCGACCGCCGCTTCGGCTCCGCGATCGCGCTGGTGCACTCCCGGTTCTCCACGAACACCTTCCCGTCGTGGCCGCTCGCGCACCCGTACCGCTTCGTCGCGCACAACGGCGAGATCAACACCGTCAAGGGCAACCGCAACTGGATGCGCGCCCGCGAGTCCCAGCTGGTCTCGGACCTGTTCGGCAGCGGCAGGGACCTCGAGCGGATCTTCCCGGTCTGCACGCCCGACGCCTCGGACTCCGCCTCCTTCGACGAGGTCCTCGAACTGCTGCACCTGGGCGGCCGTTCGCTGCCGCACTCCGTGCTGATGATGATCCCGGAGGCGTGGGAGAACCACGACTCCATGGACCCGGCCCGGCGCGCCTTCTACCAGTACCACTCCACGATGATGGAGCCCTGGGACGGCCCCGCCTGCGTCACCTTCACCGACGGCACCCAGGTCGGCGCCGTGCTCGACCGCAACGGCCTGCGCCCCGGCCGCTACTGGGTCACCGACGAGGGCCTGGTCGTCCTCGGCTCCGAGGTCGGCGTCCTGGACATCGACCCGGCGAAGGTCGTCCGCAAGGGCCGCCTGCAGCCCGGCCGCATGTTCCTCGTGGACACCGCCGAGCACCGCATCATCGAGGACGACGAGGTCAAGGCCGCCCTCGCCGCCGAGCACCCCTACGCGGAGTGGCTCGAGGCCGGCGAGATCGAGCTGCCCGACCTGCCCGAGCGCGAGCACATCGTGCACACCCACGCCTCGGTCACCCGCCGCCAGCAGACCTTCGGCTACACCGAGGAGGAGCTGCGCGTCCTGATCGCGCCGATGGCCAGGACCGGCGCCGAGCCGATCGGCTCGATGGGCACGGACTCGCCGATCGCCGCGCTGAGCGAGCGCCCGCGTCTGCTCTTCGACTACTTCACCCAGCTGTTCGCGCAGGTCACCAACCCGCCGCTGGACGCGATCCGCGAGGAACTGGTCACCTCCCTGCGTTCCTCGCTGGGCCCGCAGGGCAACCTGCTGGAGCCGACCGCCGCCGCGTGCCGCAGCGTCACCCTGCCGTTCCCGGTGATCGACAACGACGAGCTGGCCAAGCTCATCCACATCAACGCCGACGGCGACATGCCCGGTTTCAAGGCCGCGACCCTGTCCGGCCTGTACCGGGTGTCCGGCGGCGGCGACGCGCTCGCCGCCCGCATCGAGGACATCTGCGCCGAGGCCGACGCCGCCATCGGCAACGGCGCCCGGCTGATCGTCCTGTCGGACCGGCACTCCGACGCCGAGCACGCGCCGATCCCGTCGCTGCTGCTCACCGCGGCCGTCCACCACCACCTCATCCGCACCAAGCAGCGCACCCAGGTGGGCCTGCTGGTCGAGGCCGGTGACGTCCGCGAGGTCCACCACGTCGCCCTGCTCATCGGCTACGGCGCCGCCGCCGTCAACCCGTACCTGGCGATGGAGTCCGTCGAGGACCTGGTGCGCGCGGGCACCTTCCTGCAGGCCGTCGACGGCGGGTCCGAGAAGGCCATCCGCAACCTGATCCACGCCCTCGGCAAGGGCGTCCTGAAGGTCATGTCCAAGATGGGCATCTCCACGGTCGCCTCCTACCGCGGCGCCCAGGTCTTCGAGGCGGTGGGCCTCGCGCAGGACTTCGTCGAGAAGTACTTCAACGGCACCGCCACCAAGATCGGCGGCGTCGGCATCGACGTCGTCGCCCAGGAGGTCGCCGCCCGCCACGCCAAGGCCTACCCCGCCTCGGGCATCGCCCCCGCGCACCGGGCGCTGGAGATCGGCGGCGAGTACCAGTGGCGCCGCGAGGGCGAGCCGCACCTGTTCGACCCGGAGACGGTCTTCCGCCTCCAGCACTCCACGCGCTCCGGCCGCTACGACATCTTCAAGAAGTACACCGAGCGGGTGAACGAGCAGTCCGAGCGCCTGATGACGCTCCGCGGCCTGTTCGGCTTCGCCTCCGACCGGCAGCCGATCCCGATCGACGAGGTCGAGCCGGTCTCCGAGATCGTCAAGCGGTTCTCGACGGGCGCCATGTCGTACGGCTCCATCTCCCGCGAGGCGCACGAGACGCTCGCCATCGCCATGAACCAGCTCGGCGGCAAGTCCAACACCGGTGAGGGCGGCGAGGACCCGGAGCGGCTGTACGACCCGGCCCGCCGGTCGTCCATCAAGCAGGTCGCCTCCGGCCGCTTCGGCGTGACCTCCGAGTACCTGGTCAACTCCGACGACATCCAGATCAAGATGGCCCAGGGCGCCAAGCCCGGCGAGGGCGGCCAGCTGCCCGGCCACAAGGTCTACCCGTGGGTCGCGAAGACCCGGCACTCGACGCCGGGCGTGGGGCTCATCTCCCCGCCGCCGCACCACGACATCTACTCCATCGAGGACCTCGCCCAGCTCATCCACGACCTGAAGAACGCCAACCCCCAGGCGCGCATCCACGTCAAGCTGGTCTCCGAGGTCGGCGTCGGCACCGTCGCCGCGGGCGTCTCCAAGGCCCACGCGGACGTGGTGCTGATCTCCGGTCACGACGGCGGCACCGGCGCCTCCCCGCTGACCTCGCTGAAGCACGCCGGCGGTCCCTGGGAGCTCGGCCTCGCCGAGACCCAGCAGACGCTGCTGCTCAACGGTCTGCGCGACCGGATCGTCGTGCAGACCGACGGCCAGCTCAAGACCGGCCGCGACGTGGTCATCGCCGCGCTGCTCGGCGCCGAGGAGTTCGGCTTCGCCACCGCCCCCCTGGTCGTCTCCGGCTGCGTCATGATGCGCGTCTGCCACCTGGACACCTGCCCGGTCGGCATCGCCACCCAGAACCCCGTCCTGCGGGACCGGTTCTCCGGCAAGGCCGAGTACATCGTGAACTTCTTCCGGTTCATCGCCGAGGAGGTCCGCGAGCTCCTCGCCGAGCTGGGCTTCCGCTCCGTCGAGGAGGCCGTCGGCCACGCCGAGGTGCTCGACGTGACCCGCGCGGTGAACCACTGGAAGGCGCAGGGCCTGGAGCTGGCCCCGCTGTTCCACGTGCCCGAGCTGCCCGAGGGCGCCGTCCGCCACCGGGTCGTCGCCCAGGACCACGGCCTGGAGAAGGCGCTCGACAACGAGCTGATCAAGCTCGCCGCCGACGCGCTCGCCGCGTCCGGCGCCGAGGAGGCCCAGCCGGTGCGCGCCCGGGTCGCCATCCGCAACATCAACCGCACGGTCGGCACCATGCTCGGCCACGAGGTGACGAAGAAGTTCGGCGGTGCGGGCCTGCCCGACGACACCATCGACATCACCTTCACCGGCTCCGCCGGCCAGTCCTTCGGCGCCTTCGTCCCGCGCGGCGTCACGCTGCGCCTGGAGGGCGACGCCAACGACTACGTCGGCAAGGGCCTGTCCGGCGGCCGGATCATCGTCCGCCCGGACCGCGCGGCCGACCACCTCGCCGAGTACTCGACCATCGCCGGCAACACGATCGCGTACGGCGCGACCGGCGGCGAGCTGTTCCTGC
The DNA here is from genome assembly GCF_040302425.1 of Streptomyces sp. NPDC126497. Lineage (NCBI taxonomy): Bacteria > Bacillati > Actinomycetota > Actinomycetes > Kitasatosporales > Streptomycetaceae > Streptomyces > Streptomyces sp. NPDC126497. Next base: position 92,696 of record NZ_JBEORT010000002.1, on the reverse strand, counting down.
GCGGCCGCACCGGCGAGCGGTTCTGCGTCCGCAACTCCGGCGCGCTGGTCGTCTCCGAGGGCGTGGGCGACCACGGCTGCGAGTACATGACCGGCGGCCACGCGGTCGTCCTCGGCGAGACCGGGCGCAACTTCGCGGCCGGCATGTCCGGCGGCATCGCCTACGTCATCGACCTGAACCGGGACAACGTCAACGCCGGCAACCTGGACGCCGTCCAGGAGCTGGACGACGCCGACCGGCAGTGGCTGCACGACGTGGTCCGCCGCCACCAGGAGGAGACGGGCTCCACCGTCGCCGGGAAGCTGCTCGCCGAGTGGGACACCGCCGTGCGGCGCTTCAGCAAGATCATCCCCAGCACGTACAAGGCAGTGCTCGCCGCCAAGGACGCCGCCGAGCGAGCCGGTCTGTCCGAGACCGAGATCACCGAGAAGATGATGGAGGCGGCGATCAATGGCTGATCCGAAGGGCTTTCTGAACCACGGCCGCGAGGTCGCCAGGTCCCGTCCGGTCGAGGAGCGCACGAAGGACTGGAACGAGGTCTACGTCCCCGGCTCCCTGCTGCCGATCATCAGCAGGCAGGCCAGCCGGTGCATGGACTGCGGCATCCCGTTCTGCCACAACGGCTGTCCGCTGGGGAACCTCATCCCCGAGTGGAACGACTACGCCTACCGCGAGGACTGGGGCGCCGCCTCCGAGCGGCTGCACGCCACCAACAACTTCCCGGAGTTCACCGGCCGGCTGTGCCCGGCCCCGTGCGAGTCGGCGTGCGTGCTCGGCATCAACCAGCCGCCGGTCACCATCAAGAACGTCGAGGTCTCGATCATCGACAAGGCGTGGGAGACCGGCGACGTCGCCCCGCAGGTCCCCGAGCGCCTGTCCGGCAAGACCGTCGCGGTCGTCGGCTCCGGCCCCGCGGGGCTGGCCGCCGCCCAGCAGCTCACCCGGGCCGGCCACACGGTCGCGGTGTACGAGCGCGCGGACCGCATCGGCGGCCTGCTGCGCTACGGCATCCCCGAGTTCAAGATGGAGAAGCGGCACATCAACCGCCGCATCGAGCAGATGCGCGCGGAGGGCACCAAGTTCCGCACCGGCGTGGAGATCGGCCGCGACATGCCGGCCACCGCGCTGCGCAAGCGGTACGACGCGGTGGTCCTCGCCGTCGGCGCCACCACCGCGCGCGACCTGCCGGTGCCGGGCCGCGAGCTCAAGGGCATCCACCAGGCCATGGAGTACCTGCCGCTGGCCAACAAGGTGCAGGAGGGCGACTACGTCGCCCCGCCGATCTCGGCCGAGGGCAAGCACGTCGTGGTGATCGGCGGCGGCGACACCGGAGCCGACTGCGTGGGCACCGCCCACCGCCAGGGCGCGGCCTCCGTCACCCAGCTGGAGATCATGCCCCGCCCGAACGAGGAGCGGAACCCGGTCGCCCAGCCGTGGCCGACCTTCCCGATGCTCTACAAGGTCACGTCCGCCCACGAGGAGGGCGGTGAGCGGATCTACTCCGTCTCCACCACCCACTTCGAGGGCGACGCGGACGGCAACGTCCAGTGGCTGCACATGAGCGAGGTCGAGTTCGTCGAGGGCAGGCTCACCCCGAAGCCCGGCACCGAGCGGAAGATCCCGGCCCAGCTGGTCACCCTCGCCATGGGCTTCACCGGCACCGACCGGGACAACGGTCTGGTCGAGCAGTTCGGCCTGGAGCTCGACGAGCGCGGTAACATCGCCCGCGACGCCGACTTCCAGACCAACGTGCCCGGCGTGTTCGTCGCCGGTGACGCCGGCCGCGGCCAGTCGCTCATCGTGTGGGCGATCGCCGAGGGCCGCTCGGCCGCCCGCGGCTGCGACCGCTTCCTCACCGGGGCGAGCGAGCTGCCGGCCCCGATCCGCCCGACGGACCGCGCGCTGACGGTCTGACGGAGCGGCTCACCCGGGTGACCCGACGGTCCCCCCGCACACGTCCCGTACAACGGCGTACGGAACACAGGTGGCGCCTGCCCGCCAGTCCCCGACCGGACGACTGGGCAGGCGCCTCCGCGCGTTCAGGGGAGCCGGTAGGCGTCCCCGTACACCTCCCACGCCAGCGGGGTCTCCAGGTCCAGGTTCCCGGCCCGCAGGAACCGGCGCTGGGCCGTGTCGACGCGGGAGGCGTCGTGCTCCGGGGACCGGGTCAGCATGGCCTCGCGGCGGACGTCGAGGAAGGCGTCCAGGTACGCCTCCTCAGAACCGCCCGCGGCGGGCGTGTCCGCCTGCTCCAGCGCGCGCTCGCGCAGGGCGTAGAAGCCGTCCGCGTCGGTGTCGGGGCCGTGGAAGACCATCGCGTCGTAGTAGACGAACTGGCCCAGCGTGCCCAGGCCGTCCAGCTTGGCGAGCCGGACCGCCGGCTCGAAGTAGACGCGGTCGCGCTCCGCCTCCTGCGCCTCACGGAACGCCGGCACCTGCGCCTCCGCCTGCCAGGCGGCCGGGAAGCCGGGGTCCAGGCCCTCGTGGGAGTCCGAGCCGTCGACCTCGCGCAGGGCGGGCAGATAGGACGCCAGCCCGTTGTCCGGGTGCTCCTCGGTGTAGCGCTCGACCAGCGTGAGCAGGTCGTGGGTGCCGGTGCAGAAACCGATGATGCCCGCCGTGTACCCGCAGCCGTCGCCCTCGTCCTCGACGGCGGCGTAGGTGGTGCGCCAGTCGGTGGTCGCGTGTTCGGCGCTCGCCACCAGTTGCTGGGCCAGCTCCTTCTTCGCGGGGGCGGCCAGCCCCGCCGGCCGGCCGGCGACGACCGCGTCGTCCCTCTCCCGTTCCCGTTCCTGCTCGGCCCGGTCCTTGGCGTCCTCCCGGGCCGACCGGGGGGCCGTGGCCGCGGGCGCCGCCGACGGGGCGTCGGCCGAGTCCGTCGGCAGGACGAAGTACACCCCCGTGGCGATCACGGGAACGGCCGCGAGGAGCAGCACACCGGCACGTTTCACTGGGCGATACCTCCGCCTGTCAGTTCGGACACCTTGACCACCGCCGCCGCCGCCAGCACGGCCAGCAGCGCCACGCACGCCCCCACCTGCACCACCGTCCGCCACCCGTTCCTGGGGGCGTGGGCGAACGCCAGCGCCACCGCGCCGCCCGCCAGCAGCCCGCCGAGGTGCCCCTCCCAGGAGGTGACGAGGGCGGAGACCACCAGCCACAGCAGCAGCCCCGCCATGAACCGGTTGACCTGGGTCATGCCGGCCCCGATGCGGCGGGCCAGCACGTAGTACGCGGCCCCCACCCCGAAGATCGCGCCGGACGCGCCGACCACGGCGTCCCCGGGCGAGATCAGCAGCACCAGCACCGAACCGCCCAGCGCCGACAGCAGGTACAGCGCGAGGTAGTGCACCCGGCCCAGCATCGGCTCGACGAGCCGGCCCAGGTTCCACAGCGCCACCATGTTCATCACGATGTGCAGGAACCCGAAGGTGCCCTCGGTGGGCGGCAGGTGCAGGAACGCGCCGGTCAGCAGCCGGTACCACTCCCCGCCCGCCAGCCCCTCCGGGCTGAAGCCCCCGGGGTGGGGATCAACCCACAGGAAGTGCCCGCCGTCCGGTCCGAGCAGCCCCGCGCCCAGCATCGCGAACCGGTCCACGACCTCCGGCCGCGCCAGCTCCGCCGCGTACACCAGCACGTTGAGGGCGATCAGCGCGTACGTCACGACGGGCACCGCCGAGATCCGGCCGCCCACCAGGGTGCGCGCCTGCCGCACCGACCGCGCGCCCTCCTTCACGCACTCCGGGCACTGGTGGCCCACGGCCGCCTCGCGCATGCAGTCCGGGCAGATGTACCGCTCGCAGCGGGTGCAGCGGACGTGGCACTCCACCTTGGGGTGGCGGTAGCAGGTGGTGACGGCGGACTCGGGATCCACGGGGCCGGCTCCTCGGGGCGACGGGACGGAAGTGAGCCGGTGGGGACGGCGGCGAACAAAATAGCGAACGCCGGTGACGTGGGCGAACGCCGGGGTGACGTGCCGTACCCTCGGGGCCAGTTCCACGACCGGGAGGGGGAGCCGCATGGCCGCGATCGGTCTGCGCAAGATCGAGGAGACGGCGCCCGCGCTGGCCGGCCTCTACAAGACCGCCGGGGCCTCACTCGCCGAGCACGGTCTGGACGGGCTGCGCGCCGCGGTCTACCTGGTGGTCGACTACTCCGGCTCGATGAAGCCGTACTACGCGGACGGCAGCGTGCAGGCGCTCGCCGACCGGGTGCTGGGCCTGTCGGCCCACCTCGACGACGACGGCACCGTGCCGGTCGTCTTCTTCTCCACCGACGTCGACGCCGTCACCGACATCACCCTCGCCGACCACCGGGGCCGGATCGGGCGGATCGTGTCGGGCCTCGGCCACATGGGCAGGACCAGCTACCACCTGGCGATGGACGCGGTCATCGACCACTACCTGGACAGCGGCTCCACGGCCCCCGCCCTGGTGGTCTTCCAGACCGACGGCGGTCCCGTCAACAGGCTCGCCGCCGAGAAGTACCTCTGCAAGGCCGCCCGCCTCCCGTTGTTCTGGCAGTTCGTCGGCTTCGGCGACCCGAACAGCAGACAGTTCGACTACCTGCGCAGGCTCGACGGACTGGCGGTCCCGGCCAAACGGGTGATCGACAACGCGGGCTTCTTCCACGCGGGCGAGGACCCGCGCGGGGTCACGGACGCGGCCCTGTACGACCGCCTGGTGGGCGAGTTCCCGAAGTGGCTCGCGGCGGCCCGCTCCCAGGGAATCGTCCGCGAGCCGTAGCGCCCGACGGGGGCGCGGGACCGTACCGGCGTGCGGCTCCGTCGCACGGGCGCGGCCGGCCCCCGCGCACCCGCACCAGGAGAACCGGGCCCGGCGCCGCTCACCGGAGCCGGCCCGATCCGGACGACACCCCTAGGTGTCGCACTCCAGCACCGTCCGGCACAGCCCGCACCGCGCGCGCACGCGCCCCCGCACCGGCACGCGGATCCGCTGGTGACACGTGGGGCAGGGAAAGGAGACCCGCAGGGACTCCGGGCCGTCCGCCGTGAAGCGGTAGGGCACGTCCCGCCGCGCCCCCGCCGGAACGGGGTGGCCCTCCGCACGGCGGCGGTCCCGCGCGTACCGCCGCCGGCCGGCCCACCCGGCGGCGGTGAGCGGCGGCTGCTGCCCGTCCCGGCGCGCCAACGCCATCCCCTCCGCGTACGCCGTGTACGCCTGGGCGCTGGTGAACCACACCGAGGGGTCCTCCCCGAACACCAGCGACCGCTTCGCCAGCACGTACCCGAACTCCTCCGGCGTGAGGTACCCCAGCTTCTGCGACGACGCCCCGTCCTGACGGAACGCGTCCAGCAGCAGCCACCCCGCACCCAGGTACGTCGCCGTCGTGTCGGTCAGGATCTCGTTCTCCCGCGTTCCCGGGAACGACAGGTCCAGCCGGTGCAGGTAGACGTGCGCCACCTCGTGCGCCAGCGCCGCCCCGATGTCCCGCCGGTGCGTGCGGAACCGGTCGTTCAGCTCGACGAAGTACTCCGGTCCGGCCGTCAGTTCCACGTGCGCCGCATGCGTCATCTCCCGGAACCCGACGATCAGCCGCGCGTCCGGCAGCCGGTAGTGCCGCACCAGCTCGCGGGCCACCCGCTGCGCCCCCAGATGGAGGTCGTCGGTGTCGCAGAACGCCACATCGGCCGGCGCCACGCTCACCGGGAACGTACGGACCGTGACGTACGACAGACGCCGGTACAGCGCGGTGACGGCCGCCCGCACCGTCTCCAGATGCGGATAACCGTGTTCGACCGGTCCGTCGTTCACCACGCCACACCCCCGGACGCCCTGGACCCGTTCCCACTCTACGGGCCCGCCCCGCCGCCCGCCCGCCCCGTAAGGTGACCCACCATGACCACCAGCAACTCCACCACCGGTGACGCCGACCGCGCCGTCCGCGAGGAGCTCGCCCGGCTGCGCGACAGCATCGACAACATCGACGCGGCCGTCGTCCACATGCTCGCCGAACGCTTCAAGTGCACCCAGCAGGTCGGCCGCCTCAAGGCCGCGCACCAGCTGCCGCCCGCCGACCCGGGCCGGGAGGCCCGCCAGATCACCCGGCTGCGCGCCCTCGCCGAGGACGCCAAACTCGACCCGGCCTTCGCGGAGAAGTTCCTGAACTTCATCATCGCGGAGGTGATCCGCCACCACGAGCGCATCGCCGAGGACGCCCTGGGCGACCCCACGCCCTCGGCGGACCGCGCCGCCGCCTCCGCCCGCGGGGAGTGACACGGGCGTCCGCGCGGAGCACGCCGCGCTGTGCACTCCCGGCCGGCCCGCCGCTGCTCGGCGTCCGGCCGCCCGGCACCGGCGGACCGGGCGTCGTGCGCTCCGTGCGGCGCCCGGAACGGACCCGGCTCGTCCCCGTCGTCCTGCCCACCGGCTTCGCCCGCGACCCGCGGCCCGGCGCCGCCGCGTACGTCCTCGGCGCAGCCGGCCTCCGCACCCGGCCGGTGGACCCGTGGACGCCGCGCACCGAGGCCCGTCACCTCCACGACGCGCACCGGCGCAGGCCCGCCCCGGACCGCGGGGTCCGCGTCCTGCGCGCCCGGCTCGGGGAACGCACCGGCGTCCCCGCCCGTCCCGTCCCGCCCCACCCGCACGCGCACGTGCCGCCCGGCCGGCCCGCCGGGGCGCACACCGGGGAGCTCGAACGAGACCGGACATAGGGCGCGTACCCGATCCGCCCCTGTCCCCCCGGCGACCGGATCAGGCAGCATGGCCTGCATGTCCGTACTGACGCGCGACGAAGCGCAGAACCGAGCACAGCTCCTCGACGTCCACCGCTACACGATCGAACTGGATCTGACCACCGGTGACGAGACGTTCGACTCCCGCACCCTGATCAGGTTCAGCGCCCGCGCCGACGCGGACACCTTCGTCGAGCTCAAGCCCGCCGAGCTGCGCTCCGTCACCCTCGACGGGCAGCCCCTGGACACCGGCGCCCTCGACGACAACCGGCTGCCGCTGAAGAACCTCACCGCCGGCGCGCACGAACTGCGCGTCGACGCGCGCATGCGCTACTCCCGCACCGGCGAGGGCATGCACCGCTTCACCGACCCCACCGACGGCGAGACCTACGTCTACACCCAGCTGTTCCTCGACGACGTGCAGCGCGTCTTCGCCGCCTTCGACCAGCCCGACCTCAAGGCCGTCTTCGAACTGACCGTCACCGCCCCGCGGCACTGGACCGTCCTCGCCAACGGCATCGCCGAGCACACCGGCGAAGGCGTGTGGCGGGCCGCGCCCACCCCGCTGATCTCCACCTACCTCGTCGCCGTCGCCGCCGGCCCCTGGCACTCCGTGCGCACCGAGCACCGCGGTCTGCCCTTCGGCCTCCACTGCCGCCGCTCGCTCGCCCCGCACCTCGACGCCGACGCCGAGGAACTCCTCGACATCACCCGCGCCTGCTTCGACCGCTACCACGAGAAGTTCGAGGAGCCCTACCCCTTCGACTCCTACGACCAGGCCTTCGTCCCCGAGTTCAACGCGGGCGCCATGGAGAACCCCGGACTGGTCACCTTCCGCGACGAGTTCGTCTACCGCTCCGCCGTCACCGACGCCGAGCGCCAGACCCGCGCCATGGTCGTCGCCCACGAGATGGCCCACATGTGGTTCGGCGACCTCGTCACCCTCAGGTGGTGGGACGACATCTGGCTCAACGAGTCCTTCGCCGAGTACATGGGCTACCAGACCCTCACCGAGGCCACCCGCTTCGCCGACACCTGGACCGACTTCGGCGTCACCCGCAAGCCCTGGGGCTACGACGCCGACCAGCGGCCCTCCACGCACCCCGTCGCCCCCGAGAACGTCGAGGACACCGCCTCCGCCCTGCTCAACTTCGACGGCATCTCCTACGCCAAGGGCGCCTCCGCCCTGCGTCAGCTCGTCGCCTGGCTCGGCGAGAAGGACTTCCTCGCCGGCATCAACACCCACTTCCAGCGGCACCGGTTCGGCAACGCCGGCCTCGCCGACTTCCTCGACTCCCTCGCCGCCGCCACCGACCGCGACGTCCACGCCTGGGCCGACGCCTGGCTGCGCACCACCGGCGTCGACACCCTCGTCCCCCAACCGGGGAACGGCGACAACGCCCACTGGCACCTGGACATCGGGCACCGGGGCAGCCCCGGGGTCCGGTCCGCGCCCGGCCCCGACGAGGACCTCCACGGCCCGGAGCACGCCGGCAGGCCCCTGCCGGGGGGCGGCACGCGCCCTCACCGCATCGCCATCGGCGTCTACGACCACGACCTCCACGACGCCGGCCGGCTCACCCTGCGCGACCGCGTCGAGGTGGACGTCCCCGCCGGCGAGGACATCGGCGTCGCCACCGGCGGCACCCGCCCCGCCCTCGTCGTCCTCAACGACGGCGACCTCACCTACGCCAAGATCCGCTTCGACGCCGAGTCCCTGGAGACCCTGCGCGCCCGGCTGTCCGGCCTGCCCGACCCCCTCACCCGCGCGGTGGTGTGGAACGCGCTCAGGGACGCCGTCCGTGACGGCGACCTGCCGGCCGGCGACTTCCTGGACATCGCCCGCGCCCACCTCCCGCGCGAGACCGACCTCGCCCTCGTCCAGGGCGTCCTCGCCTTCGCCTGCGGCCACATCGCCGACCGCTACCTCACCCCCGACCGGCGGCCCGCCGCACTCGCCACCCTCACCGAGCTCTGCCGCGACCTCATCCGGCGCACCGAGGACGGCGACCACCCCGGCCTGCGCCTGATCGCCGTGCGGCACCGCATCGACACCGCCGCCCACCCCGACACCATCGCCGCCTGGCTCGCCGACGGCACCGTCCCCGGCGGCCCCGAACTCGACCCCGAACTGCGCTGGCGCGTCCTCGCCCGGCTCGCCGTGCTCGGCGCCACCGACGAGACCGCCATCGCCGCCGAACTCGAACGCGACCCCAGCGCCACCGGCCAGGAGGGCGCCGCCCGCTGCCGCGCCGCCCTGCCCGACGAGGACGCCAAGGCCCGCGCCTGGGACGCCATGTTCGGCTCCGACGACCGGACCGACCTGTCCAACTACCTGTTCACCGCCACCGCCCAGGGCTTCTGGCAGCCCGAACAGGCCGATCTGGTACGGCCCTACGTGTCCCGCTACTTCGAGGACGCCGTGGCCGTCGCCGCCCGCCGCGGCCCCGCCATCGCCGAGGCCGTCGGACGCTGGGCCTTCCCCGCCCACGCGGTCGACACCGAGACCCTGGAACTCGGCCGGAGGTGCCTGCGCGAGGCCGACCCGGTCCCCGCCCTGCGCCGCAAGCTCGTCGACCAGCTCGACGACCTCGCCCGCGCCCTGCGCGTCCAGCAGTCATAAACCGCCAGAACACCCCTCGAAAGAGGACTTACCCCCTTCGAGGGGTGTTCGCCGGTCTTCTCGGGCGTCGCCCGCCGCTCCCCGCCAAGCTGGTCCCTCCCGCGCACCGCGCCCCGGAGGACAGTCCATGAGCACCCCGCCCCGCGACCTCGTCGGCGTCGGCATCGGCCCCTTCAACCTCTCCCTCGCCGCCCTCGCCCACCCCCTGCCCGGCCTCCGCACCGCCTTCTACGACAGCTCCCCCCACTTCACCTGGCACCCCGGCCTCCTCCTCGACGACGCCACCGTCCAGGTCCCCTTCCTCGCCGACCTCGTCACCCTGGCGGACCCCACCAGCCCCTGGAGCTTCCTGAACCACCTCCGGGCCCGCGAACGCCTCTACCCCTTCTACTTCGCCGAGCGCTTCCACATCCGCCGCACCGAGTACGACGCCTACTGCCGCTGGGTCGCCGACCACCTCCCCGCGCTCCACTTCGGCCACCACGTCGACACCGTCCGCTGGAGACCCGAACACGCCGTGTTCGAAGTCGACCTCACCCGCCTCGACCCCGACGGCCGGGCCACCGCCGCAGGCCGTGTCCGGGCCCGCCACCTCGTCCTCGGCGTCGGCACCCGCCCCTGGGTCCCCGAGCCCCTGCGCACCCTCGCCGACGCACCCGGCGTCCCCGTCGTCCACTCCGACGACTACCTCACCCACCGCGACACCCTCCTCGCCGCCGGCCACATCACCGTCGTCGGCACCGGACAGTCCGGCGCGGAGATCTTCCTGGACCTGCTGCGCCGCCGGCCCGTGGGCCGGGAACGCCTCCACTGGATCGGCCGCACCGGGGCCTTCGCCCCCATGGAGTACTCCAAGCTCGGCCTGGAGCACTTCACCCCCGACCACACCCGCTACTTCCACGCCCTGCCCGAACCCGTCCGCGACCGGCTCGTCCCCGCCCAGTGGCAGCTCCACAAGGCGATCGACGCCGACACCCTCGCCGCCCTCCACGACGAGCTCTACCGGCGCACCCTCCACGGCGGCTGGCCCGACACCGTCCTCACCCCCGCGGTCCACGTCCGGGACGCCCGCCGCCTCGGCCCCACCCGCGTCGAACTCCACCTCGAACACACCGTGCAGCGCACCCGCACCCGCCTCACCACCGACGCCGTCGTCCTCGCCACCGGCCACCGCGGCCGCCCCCTCGACCGCCTCCTGGCCCCCCTCGACCCCCAGCTGCGCCGCGACCGGGCCGGCCGGCCCCGCGTCGACGCGCACTTCCGCCTCGACCTGGACCCCTCGGTCACCGGCAACGTGTACGTCCAGAACGCCGAACTCCACACCCACGGCGTCGGCGCCCCCGACCTCGGCCTCGCCGCCTGGCGCAGCGCCGTGATCCTCAACCACCTCACCGGCCGCCCGGCCTACCCCCAGCCCGCCCGCACCGCCTTCACCACCTTCGGCCTCCGTCCCGGGACGCCGCAGGTCCCGCCCGCCCGGCGAGCCGCACGGCTCACCCCACTGGCGGACGGGACCTGAAGATCACCCGAACGGCGGAAGGGCGGTCAGAACACCGGCACACCGTCCCGCGTCAGCCTCCAGTCCGCCGACGCGAAGTCCTCCGGGTCCAGCACACCCTTCGCCGTCACCCACTCCGCGATCCGCGTCCGGATCTCCGTCGACTCCGACCACAGCTCCTTCGCCGACGCCACGTGCGGGAACGCGCCGCCGCCGTTCGCCCGGTAGTTGTTCACCGCGAACACGAACCGGGCCGCGTCGTCCAGCGGGGCGCCGCCGTGGGCCAGGTTCCTGATGCGCGAACCCGCCGGCTGCGCGATGTCGATGTCGTAGGTGAGTCCCGACACGTAGTCGTAGTTGTAGTCCGGACGGCCGCCCGCGTTCGTCAGCTTCTCCACGTCCACCGCCGCACCGGCCGCCGTCCGCACGAAGTACTCCGCCGAGTACTCCAGGTACGCCCGCACCTGCGCGCCCGTCATCAGCTTCGCCACCAGCGTGTTGTCGTACACGTACAGACTCGACAGGTCCCGGATCGTCACCTCGCCCGCCGGGATCTCGGAGGTCCGCGAGAACGGCGACGCCTGCGACAGCACCGGCAGCGACGCGTACTCGGTGCCCGCGAGAGCCGCCCTGACCACGTCCTCCTGCACCTTGCCGATCAGGTCGATGATCGGCGCGTCCTTGTAGCGCGCCTCCGCCGTCGTGAGCGTCTCGGTCGCCGACCCCACCACCTGGTTGACGTACTCCACCACCCGCGCGTGCTCGTCCCGCAGCAACCGGGTGATCCTCGGGTCGTCCTGGACCGCCGCGGCGTCCCGCAGCGACGCCCTCACCGACTCCACCCGCCACCGGCCCCGCTCGAAGGCCAGCTCGAAGTCGAACAGCGTCAGCCGCTCCGCGTAGCACAGCGGCTCCGAGAGCACGACCTCCCTGCCGGTCTCCTCGTTGACCACCCGCAGCTCCGCGATCTCCTGGTGCGCGTGCCCCACCAGGATCGCGTCGATCCCCGGCACCTGCCGCGCCACGTTCGCCGCCGCGTTCTCCACGTACGGCAGCTGGTCACCGTACGAGGACGTGCCCGAGGACCCCGAGTGCGCCGACACCACCACCACGTCCGCGCCCATCGACCGCAGCTTCGGCACCCACTTCGCCGCCTGCTCCTCCAGACCCGGGAACGTCAGCTTCCCCTGCACGTACGCCTTGTCCCAGATCGCGATGCCGGGATTCGTCAGCCCCAGCACCGCCACCTTCACCGGCGGGGCGCCCTTCACGTGGAACTTCTTGACGAAGTAGGGCGGGAAGGCCGGCTTCAGCGTCCTCGCGTCCAGCGCGTTCGCGCCCAGCAGCGGGAAGTCGCACTGCTCCTCGAACTTCCGCAGCGTCTCGATGCCGTAGTTGAACTCGTGATTGCCGAGCGCCACCGCGTCGTACCCGACGGCGTTCATCGCCCGCGCCATCGGATGCACCGGACCGCCCTCGGCGGTGATCGGGTCCACCTTCGCGAAGTAGTACGTCAGCGGGGTGCCCTGGATGGTGTCGCCCGCGTCCAGCAGCAGCGTGTTGCGCCGGCCCTTCTCCTCGCGCACCTGGTCCACCAGCGTCGACACCCGCGCCAGGCCCTGCGCGTTGCCGGCCGCGTCCGTGTACTGCGCGTCCTTGAAGTAGTCCCAGTTGAAGACGTGACCGTGCAGGTCGGTGGTGCCCATCACGGTCAGCGCGTACCGCTTCACCGGCTTCCTCCCCCGTCCCGCCCCGGCCGCCTCGGCCGCGGGGACCGCCGCCGCGCCCGTCAGCGCCACCCCCGCCCCCGTCACGGCGGACCTCTTCAGAAACTTCCGGCGGTTCAACGGCATCTCAGGCTCTCCTCGGACAACAACGGAACAACGCGCGTAGATTCGCCCGATGATTCTGACCTGAACACGTCGACCCGGACCAGACCCCCCGGGTTGCGAAACGGTGTCCGGCGGCCGACGCCGTCCTCCGGTCACCCTTCGCACGCGCGTCCGGGTGACCGGGCGCATCCGTCGGCGCATGGCAACAAGCCTTCACCCGCCGGTCGTTGGGCCGTCACGCGCAACCCGGTCACTACCCGTGGGTAAGCCCTAGGCTCGACCCATGCGCCGAGCGAAAATCGTCTGCACACTGGGACCGGCCACCGACACGTACGACCGGATCAAAGCCCTGGTCGACGCCGGAATGGACGTGGCCCGTCTCAACCTCAGCCACGGCGAGCACGCCGAGCACGAGGAGCGTTACCGACGGGTGCGGAAAGCCGCCGACGAGACCGGCCGCAGCGTCGGCCTCCTCGCCGACCTCCAGGGCCCGAAGATCCGCCTCGGCCGCTTCACCGAAGGCCCCGTGCTCCTGGAGCGCGGGGACGGCTTCACCATCACCGTGGAAGAGGGCGTCGAGGGCGACCGCACCCTCTGCGGCACCACCTACGCCGGCCTCGCCGCCGACGTCACCGCCGGTGAACGCATCCTGGTCGACGACGGCAGGGTCACCCTCGAGGTCACCGCCGTCGACGGCCCCCGCATCCACACCACCGTCGTCGAGGGCGGCGTGGTCTCCGACCACAAGGGCCTCAACCTCCCCGGCGTCGCGGTCTCCGTCCCCGCCCTCTCCAAGAAGGACGAGGACGACCTGCGCTGGGCGCTGCGCACCGGCTTCGACGTCATCGCCCTCTCCTTCGTCCGCAGCGGACGCGACATCAAGGACGTCCACCGCATCATGGACGAGGAGGGGCGCCGCCTCCCCGTCATCGCCAAGATCGAGAAACCCCAGGCCGTCGAGAACATCGAGGACATCGTCGCCGCCTTCGACGGCATCATGGTCGCCCGCGGCGACCTCGGCGTCGAACTGCCCCTCGAGCAGGTGCCCATCGTCCAGAAGCGCGCCGTCAAACTCGCCAAGCGCAACGCCAAGCCGGTCATCGTCGCCACCCAGATGCTCGACTCGATGATCGACAACGCCCGTCCCACCCGCGCCGAGGCCTCCGACGTCGCCAACGCCGTCATCGACGGCACCGACGCCGTCATGCTCTCCGGCGAGACCAGTGTCGGCAAACACGCCGTCGAGACGGTCCGCACCATGGCCCGCATCGTGGAGGCCGCCGAGGAGGACATCCTCGCCAAGGGCCTCCCGCCCCTCACCGAACGCAACAAGCCCCGCACCCAGGGCGGCGCGGTCGCCCGTGCCGCGGCCGAGATGGGCGACTTCCTCGGCGCCCGCTTCCTGGTCGCCTTCACCCAGTCCGGCGACACCGCCCGCCGCCTCTCCCGCTACCGCAGCCCCATCCCCCTCCTCGCCTTCACCCCCGATCCGGCCACCCGCTCCCAGCTCAGCCTCACCTGGGGCGTGGAGACCTTCCTCGGCCCCCACGTCGACAGCACGGACGCCATGGTCGACCAGGTCGACGAACTCCTCCTGAAGTACGCCCGCTGCGAGAAGGGCGACACGGTCGTCATCACGGCCGGCTCCCCGCCCGGCGTCTCCGGCTCCACCAACCTGGTCCGGGTCCACCGCATCGGCGAGGACGACGAACCGAAGTGACGGGGCGCCGGGCGTGCGCGCAGCGGACGCGGAAAAGGCGGACGTTCACCGGAAAGGTGAACATCCGCCCTCAAATGGTGACCTTGGATGTCAAGGAAAAGTACCCCGGGTCGGATTCGAACCGACGCTGGATGGTGTTTGAGACCATTGCCTCTACCGCTGGGCTACCGGGGCGCCCTGTAAAACAAAGGTCGACGGTCACCCGCCGTGCCCCCACCTTATCGCAGCTGGGTACGCTCTTGTCAGCAGTACCGGCCTGCCCCGCACCAAGGAGCCCACGTGACCGCCCCCGAGTCGCCCCAGCCCGCAGACGCGCCCGCCGACGACAAGTCGCACGTGCCTCCGATGACGACCCGTGTCGTGATCGCCGAGGACGAGGCCCTGATCCGGCTCGACCTCAAGGAGATGCTGGAGGAGGAGGGTTACTCCGTCGTCGGTGAGGCCGGGGACGGGGAGCAGGCCGTGGAGCTGGCGCGGGAGCACCGGCCCGATCTGGTGATCCTCGACGTGAAGATGCCGAAGCTGGACGGTATCTCGGCGGCGGAGAAGATCGCCGAGGAGAGCATCGCCCCGGTGCTGATGCTGACCGCGTTCTCGCAGCGTGACCTGGTGGAGCGGGCGCGGGACGCGGGCGCGATGGCGTACCTGGTGAAGCCGTTCAGCAAGAGCGACGTGGTGCCGGCGATCGAGATGGCGGTGTCGCGGTTCACGGAGCTGAAGGAACTGGAGCGCGAGGTCGCGGACCTGAGCCAGCGGCTGGAGACGCGCAAGCTGGTGGACCGGGCGAAGTCGGTGCTGCAGACGCAGTACGGGCTGACCGAGCCGGCGGCGTTCCGGTGGATCCAGAAGACGTCGATGGACCGGCGGATGTCGATGCAGCAGGTGGCACAGGCGGTCATCGACGACGCCGAGGAGAAGAAGGCGTCGAAGGGCTGACCCTTCCCGGCGGACGTGCCGAGGCCCGCGCCCCCCGCACGGGGGGCGCGGGCCTCGGCCGTGTGCGGGTGTCTCAGTCCTCGCCGAGGTAGGCCTTGCGGACGGACTCGTCGTGGAGCAGGCTCCGGCCGCTGCCGGACAGGACGATGTTGCCGACCTCCATGACATGGCCGTGGTCGGCCAGGGAGAGGGCGGCCTGGGCGTTCTGCTCGACGAGCAGGATCGTGGTGCCCTGCGACTTCAGCTCGGCGATCGTCGCCATGATCTTCTGCATCATGATCGGTGAGAGGCCCATGGAGGGCTCGTCGAGCATGAGCAGCTTGGGCTGGGACATCAGGGCCCGGCCCATGGCGAGCATCTGCTGCTCACCGCCGGAGAGGGTGCCCGCGGCCTGCTTGCGGCGCTCCCCGAGGATCGGGAAGAGGTCGTAGGCGCGCTGGATGTCCTTCTCGATGCCCGGCCGGTCGCTGCGCAGGAAGGCGCCGAGGCGCAGGTTGTCCTCGATCGTCATGCGCGGGAAGATGTGCCGTCCCTCGGGGGAGTGCGCGAGCCCCAGCGAGACGATCTGGTGGGCGGGGACCTTCTTGAGCGACTTGCCGCCGAATTTGATCTGGCCGCCGACCGGCTTCAGCAGCCCCGACAGGGTGCGCAGCGTCGTGGTCTTGCCGGCGCCGTTGGTGCCGATGAGGGTGACCACCTCGCCGGCGTCGACCTTGAAGGAAATGCCCTTGACGGCCTCGATCTTGCCGTAGGCGACACGGAGGTCCTCGACCTCGAGCAGTGCGGTCATCGGTCGTTCTCCTTGCCGGCCGCGGTGTCCGTGGTGGTGTCGGCCTCGGCGGCCTGCGCCGCCTCGGCGGCCTCCACCTCGGCCGCCTCCGCGGCGCCGGGGTCGTTCTCCAGGGGTTCGCCGAGGTAGGCGGCGACGACGCGTTCGTCGCCCTGCACCGTGGCGCTGTCGCCCTCGACGAGCTTCTCGCCCTGGACGAGCACGGCGACGCGGTCACAGAGGTTGAAGATGAACCGCATGTCGTGCTCGATGACGAGGACGGCGATGCCCTTGTCGCGGATGGCGAAGACCAACTCCTCGGTGGCCCGCGTCTCCTGGGGGTTCATACCGGCCGTCGGCTCGTCCAGGAGCAGCAGCCCCGGCTCGCTGGCCAGCGCGCGGGCGATCTCCAGCTTGCGCTGCTCGCCGTAGGGCAGGTTGCGCGCGAGGTGGTCG
Source organism: Streptomyces sp. NPDC126497 (assembly GCF_040302425.1). Lineage (NCBI taxonomy): Bacteria > Bacillati > Actinomycetota > Actinomycetes > Kitasatosporales > Streptomycetaceae > Streptomyces > Streptomyces sp. NPDC126497. The sequence continues at coordinate 76,165 of NZ_JBEORT010000002.1, read as the reverse complement.
GCCTTGTGCGCGAGGCCCACGAACTCCAGCAGCTCCGTGGCGCGTTCGCGGGAGGCGGCCTCCGCACGGTGGAAGCCGGGCCCGCGCAGCACGGCGGACCAGAAACCCTCCTTGGTCCGCGTGTGCCGGCCGACGAGCACGTTCTCCAGGACCGTCATGTTGCCGAACAGCCGGATGTTCTGGAAGGTGCGGGCGATGCCGGCGGCGGTCACCTTGAAGGACTTGGCCGGCAGGACCCGGTCCTTGTAGCGGACCTCGCCCTCGGTCGGCACGTAGAGACCGGTCAGGCAGTTGAAGAAGGTCGTCTTGCCGGCGCCGTTGGGGCCGATCAGACCGACGATCTCACCGCTGTTGACGGTCAGGTCGACGCCGTTCACGGCGGTCAGTCCGCCGAAGCGCATCGTGACACCGCGCGCGTCGAGGAGGGGGGTGCCGGGGGCCGGGGCGCCCGGTGCGGTGTCCTTGGTGGTGGTGTCGGTGGTCATGGTGGTCAGGCCCCTGTCTTGCTCAGGACTGCGGGCGCTTCGGCCTCTTCGTGGAACTCCAGCTGGCGGCGCCGGTTGGCGATGAGGCCCTCCGGGCGGAAGCGCATCAGCAGGACGAGCGCGAGCCCGAAGGCGAGGAGCTGGTAGTCGTCGAGGAACTGGAGCTTGTTGGGGATCAGGAACAGCAGCGCCGCACCGATGAGCGGGCCGGCGATGGTGCCCATGCCGCCGAGCACGACCGCGGCGAGCAGGAAGGCCGAGTTGGGCGGCGTGGTGCCGGCGAAGAGGTACTGCTCGGGGGTGACGGTGTAGGTGACGTGCGCCTGGACGGTGCCGGCGAGTCCGGCCAGCGAGGCGCCGACGGCGAACGCGATGAGCTTGACGCGGAAGCCGTTGATGCCCATGGCGAGCGCGGCGGTCTCGTCCTCGCGGATGGCGACCCAGGCGCGGCCGATGCGGGAGTCGCCGCTGCGCCGGAAGACGAGGACGACGACGGCGGTGATGATGAGCATCAGCAGGAAGTAGTTGGCGAACCGGCCGAGGGTGAAGCCGCCGAGGTCGTGCGAGATCCCGAGGTCGAAGCCGAGGATCTTGAGGTCGGGGATGGACGAGATGCCGTTGGAGCCGTTGGTGACGTCCGGTCCCGAGGTGCCGTCCAGGTTGTTGACGGTGATCCGGAAGATCTCACCGAAGCCGAGCGTCACGATGGCGAGGTAGTCGCCGCGCAGCCGCAGCGTGGGCGCGCCGATCAGGACGCCGAACACCAGGGAGGCGACCGCACCGACCAGGACGGCGGCCCAGAAGGGCAGGTGCAGGTCGAAGGGCGAGCTGGGGGATCCGGAGACCATGGAGGCGGCGTAGGCGCCGACGCCGAGGAAGGCCACGTAGCCCAGGTCGAGCAGGCCGGCGAGGCCGACGACGATGTTCAGGCCGAGCGCGACCGTGGCGAAGATCAGGATGTAGACGCCGAGGGTGGCGTACTGGTCGTCGGACTGTGTGAAGGGGAAGCAGGCCGCCGCGATGAAGGCGCCGCAGATGGTGATGTTCTGGTGCCGTGCGGTGATCTCGGTGGCGTGGCCGATCAGCCCGGACCGGTGAAGGGCGGCGAAGCCGAAGCCGGCGACGATCAGGAAGCCGATGAACAGTTCGTCGTACTCGGTGCCGATGCCGTAGGTGAAGACGAGCAGGGCCAGGGCGAGGATCGCGACGATGACGAGGATCTCGACGTAGGAGGGCAGCGCGCGTACGGGCCGGGCCTCCTTGGGGGCGAAGGCCGCCCGGACGGTCTGCCAGTTCTGCGCGGCGGAGTGCTTGAACCGGTCCCAGCCGGCGTCGTCGGGGTCGAAGGGGTCGGGCTCGGGGCGCTCGAAGGGCAGGGCGAGGGCGCCCAGGAACGCGACGAGGGTGACGACCGCGGCGAGGTAACCGCCGGGTTCGAGGTTGACGACCCCGCCGAGCTGGACGCTGATCGCGACGACCGTGTACCAGGTGGTGGCGAAGGCGGCGAGCGCGGCGAACTTGAGCGCCGCGTCGGCGCCGGCCGGCGCGAGCCAGCCGAGCCCCCTGACGCCGTACGAGGCGAGGCCGAACAGGGCGGTGAGGGCGCCGGCGATCAGCACCAGGACCTGCAGGCCGCCGGGGTAGCCGTAGACGGTGAGGTCGCCGGGGAACTCGGCGGTCCAGGTCCAGGCGAGGAACGTGGAGACGACGGTGAGGCCGCCGCCGCCGGTGGCGAGGGCGCGGCCCAGCCGCGGGGGGATGCCGATGAGGCCCGAGGCGTCGCCCGCGGCGGGGGCGCCGGTGTTCTTCGGCGCGGTGGTCTGTGTGGTCATCGGTGTCACGCCCTGTCCGCAACGCGTTCGCCGAGCAGGCCCTGCGGCCTGAACAGCAGCACGAGGATGAGGAGGATGAAGGCCCAGACGTCCGCCCAGGACTGGCTGCCGAACTTGTCCAGGCCGGGGATGTCGGCGATGTAGGCGGTGGCCAGGGTCTCGGCGACGCCGAGGACGACACCGCCGATCATGGCGCCGTAGATGTTGCCGATGCCGCCGAGGACCGCCGCGGTGAAGGCCTTGAGACCGAGGATGAAGCCCATCTTGAACTCGATCTGGCCGTACTTGAGGCCGTAGGCGACGCCTCCGACGGCGGCGAAGACGGCGCCGAGGGCGAAGGCGATCACGATGATGCGGTCCGTGTTGACGCCCATCAGCTTGGCGGTGTCCGGGTCCTGGGCGGTGGCCTGCATGCCGCGCCCGGTGCGGGTGCGCATCACGAAGTAGCCGAGCAGGGCCATGCTGACGGGGGCCGCGATCAGCAGGAAGATGTCACCGGTCTGGATGGTGACGCCGCCGATGTGGAAGGGGCCGCCGTCGATCTGCGGGAAGGGGCGCGCGGACTTGGCGTCCGGGTACCAGGCCCACACCGCCTGCTGGAGGGCGAGGGAGAGGCCGATGGCGGTGATGAGGGGCGCGAGTCGGGGCGCGCCGCGCAGGGGGCGGTAGGCGAACCGTTCCGCCCCGATGGCGACGACGACGGCGACGATCACCGCGCCGAGCAGCATCAGGGGCAGGGCGATCAGCATGGAGGTGCCGTCGGGCAGGATGTACATGTAGACCGTGAGCGCACCGAAGGCGCCGGTCATGAAGATCTCGCCGTGGGCGAAGTTGATGAGCTGGACGATGCCGTAGACCATGGTGTAGCCAATGGCGACGAGCCCGTACATGGATCCCAGTAGCAGGCCGTTGACCAGCTGCTGCGGCAGTTCGTTCACCGCATGTCCTCCGAGACTTTCGGATGTTCGACGGATATGGCCGGATGCGAGTCCGCGCGGGGCGCCTGTGGAACAGCGCCCCGCGCGGCTCGTGGGCTGTGGTGCGGGGTCGGTCAGCCGGTGTAGGTACCGGACTTGACGTCCTTGAAGGCTCCGTTCTCGACGGAGTAGACGGTGAGCTGCTTGTTGGTCGCGTCACCGAACTCGTCGAAGGAGACCTTGCCGGTCACACCGTCGAAGGAGACGTTCTGCATGGCCTCGGTGACCTTGGCGCGGGCGTCGTCGGGAAGCTTCCCGCCGTTGTCCTCGACGACCTTCTTGACGGCCTCGATGATCGCCCAGGCGGAGTCGTAGGAGTAGCCGCCGTAGGCCGCGTAGTCCTCCTTGTAGCCGGCCGCCTTGTAGTCGGCCACGAACTTCTTGGCCGACGGGAGTTCCTCGACGGGCGCGCCGACGGAGGTGGCGAGGTCGCCGTCGGCGGCGGAGCCGGCCAGTTCGAGGAAGGTGTCGTCCTTGATGCCGTCGCCGCCGACCAGCGGGATCTTGGCGCCGGCCTCCTTGATCTGCTTGCTCAGCGGGCCGGCCTGCGGGTATTCACCGCCGTAGTAGACGACGTCGGCGCCGGAGTTCTTCACCTTGGTGGCGACCGAGGAGAAGTCCTTGGTGTCCGGGTTGATGTGCTCGGTGCCGACGACCTTGCCGCCGAGCTTCTTGAACTCCTCGGTGAAGGTGGCGGCGAGACCCGCGCCGTAGGTCTTCTTGTCGTCGATGACGAAGACCTTCTTCTTCTTGGCGTCGTTGTAGACGTACTGCGCGGCGAACGGGCCCTGGATGGCGTCCGTGGTCGCGGTGCGGAAGTACGACTTGTACTGGCGGACCTTCTTGGTGCGCCAGTCCGGGCCCTGGGTGAGGGAGGGGCCGGTGTTGGCCGGGGAGACCTCGACCAGCTTGGCGGTCTCGAAGACCCTCTGCATGGACTCGCCGACCGACGAGTTCAGCGGGCCGACGACGCCGAGGACGTCCTTGTTGGCGACGAAGCTGCTGGCGTTCTGCTGGCCGACGGAGGGCTGGCCCTGGTCGTCGAGCGCCTCGACCTTGAAGGTGACGCCCTCGACGGTCTTGTTCTTGTTGGCGGTCTTGGCCGCGAGGTCCGCCGAGTTCTTGATGCCGAGGCCGAGCGCGGACAGGTCGCCGGTCAGCGGGGCGTCGACGCCGATGACGACGGTGGTGCCACCACCACCGCCGCCGTTGCCGGAGTCGGAGCCGCCGTCGTCGTCACGCGAGCCGCAGGCGGTGAGGGTGAGCGCTCCCGCCGCCAGAGCGGCGGTGATGGCGATGAGCGAACGTTGACGCACGATCAGTCCTTTCCCTGGCACGGCCGCATCCCCGTGGAGGCGGTCGAGTCGAGCGCGGGGCCGAAGTGACAATCCGACTGCGCGGTGACTGGCCGTGACTCTAAGCGTGTGTAGGGAAGGTGGAGGAGGGTCTGACTCAGGCTGTGACTCTCTTGTTATGACATCGGGTAATGCAGAGCGGTACTGGCTGGGAAGAAGGGCTGAATTCAGGCCGATTCGCCCTGTCCGCATGGTGAGAACCCGCAGGACCGACGGGCTGTGTTCAGGTGTCTGGGGTGTTTTGGTGATTACCTGGAATCGTTGCCGCAGGCGACTTCGAGGGCCCGGGAGAGGTCCTGTGCATAGCGCTTCCCCAGGATGAAACTGTGGGCTTCTATTGCGCGCGCATTACGCAGTGTTACGTCCAGGAAAGGGAGGCCGGGATTCCGGGGTGCTTTTTCACATTCCGTCACCCGGAGCGTGACAACGATCTTGCGGGTGGAATGCGATTTCGTCCGGAAAGGTGCCGCGGGGGAGGAGGTCACCGACAGGCCGTCGTAGGGCTGGGTCAGCCGTGTCACGGTGACGGGCGGTCCCGACCGCACGCTCAGCAGCACCGTGAAGCCGAAGCCGTCGTCCGGGGTCCCCGGGGAGCCGGCCGCGGGGGCCAGGTAGACGAGGTCGACCGCCTGGGACGGGTGGGGCGGCGGGGGAGCAGGGCGCGGCTGCGGACGGCTCGCGTACAGGTAGCCGCCGCCCGTCAGCACGACGAGGGCGGCGACGGACGCGAGGACGGCCTGGCGGTGGCGGTGGCGGTCGTGGCGCGGGGCGGGCCGTCCGCGCGGCCGGGACCGCGGGACGTCCCGGGCGCGGGTCTCCTCGCCCGGCTCGACGGGCCCGATGCCGCTCACGAGTGCCACGGGCCGTGACGCGGACCGCCGTCGCGGTACCTCTCGGCGCACGCCTGCCGCACCCGGCGGTCGACCGACTCCCCGGCGGCCCGGGCGCCGTGCTCCCGCTCCGTGGCCCGTGCCGCCTCCACGACCTCCCGCAGGATGTCGTACTGCCGGTTGGACAGCCCCATCGACTGGTAGTCGCCGTACGGCTCGCGGCCGTCCAGCATCGCGCGCGCCCAGTACCCGACGGCGCTCGCGCACGACTCCGCGCCGGACACGGCCCGGGGGGACGGGGACGACGGGGGCGCGCTGTGCGCGGCACCGGCGGAACCGCCCGCTCCGTCACCGGGGCCGCCGCAGCCGGCCGCCGTGACGGCGATCAGCAGCGCCAGCGCCGCCCCTCCCGGCCAGTGGGCCTTCTGCCGTCCCATGGCCCGACGGTAGAGCGGCGGACGGACGGGAGCAATGCCCCGGGGCGGGGTCCCCCTGGGGCGGGCCCGCCGCGTCCGCCGCGGCCCGGCGGTCAGCCCGCAGCGCCCGCCCGCACCCCGTCGCCCGGGTTCACGTCCCGCAGCAGGCAGGTCAGCCGCGCGGTGCACACCCGCTTGTCCGCCTCGTCGGTGATGACGACCTCGTACGTCGCCGTGGACCGCCCCCGGTGCACGGGGGTGGCGACCCCGGTGACCAGGCCGGAGCGGACGCCGCGGTGGTGCGTGCAGTTGAGGTCGACCCCGACGGCGATCTTCGAGCTGCCGCCGTGCAGCATCGACCCCACCGACCCCAGCGTCTCCGCCAGCACGGCCGAGGCGCCGCCGTGCAGCAGCCCGTACGGCTGGGTGTTGCCCTCCACCGGCATCGTGCCGACGACCCGCTCCGCCGACGCCTCCAGGATCTGCACGCCCATCCGCGTGCCCAGGTGGCCCGCCGAGAACAACGCGGGCAGGTCCACGCCGAGCGCGGCGTACTCGTCGACGACCTCCTGCGGGAACGTCACCTGCTGCTGCTCTCCCATGGGCCCGGCTCCTTCGTCGTGCGTCGGTACGGTTCTCGGCTGAGCGAACGCTCAGTCGGCCGCCGATTGTTCCAGACGCACCACCACGGACTTGCTGGCCGGGGTGTTGCTGGTGTCCGCGGTGGCGTCCAGCGGCACCAGCACGTTGGTCTCCGGGTAGTACGCCGCCGCACACCCGCGCGCCGTCGGGTAGTGCACGACGCGGAAGCCCGGCGCCCTGCGCTCCACGCCGTCCCTCCACTCGCCGACCAGATCGACGTAGGAGCCGTCCGCGAGCCGCAGCTCCCGCGCGTCCTGCGGGTTGACCAGCACCACGCGCCGGCCGTTCCTGATGCCCCGGTAGCGGTCGTCGAGGCCGTAGACCGTGGTGTTGTACTGGTCGTGCGAGCGCAGCGTCTGCAGCAGCAGCCGGCCCTCCGGCAGCTCGGGGTACTCCACCGGCGCGGCGGTGAAGTTGGCCCTGCCGGTGGCGGTGGGGAAGCGGCGCTCGTCGCGCGGGGCGTGCGGGAGCGCGAAGCCCCCGGGGCGGGCCACGCGCGCGTTGAAGTCCTCGAAGCCGGGGACCACCCGCGCGATGCGGTCGCGGATCGCCCCGTAGTCCCTCTCGAACTCCTCCCACGGCACCGTGTCGTCCTCGCCGAGGACGCGACGGGCCAGCCGGCACACGATGGCCGGCTCCGACAGCAGGTGGGGGCTGGCCGGCTCGAGGCGTCCGCGCGAGGCGTGCACCATGCCCATGGAGTCCTCGACCGTCACGAACTGCTCGCCGCCGTCCTGCAGATCGCGCTCGGTGCGGCCGAGCGTCGGCAGGATCAGGGCGCGCGCGCCCGTGACGGCGTGCGAGCGGTTCAGCTTGGTCGACACGTGCACCGTCAGCCGGGCCCGGCGCATCGCGGCCTCGGTGACCTCCGTGTCGGGGGAGGCGGAGACGAAGTTGCCCCCCATGGCGAAGAAGACCTTCGCCCTCCCGTCGCGCAGGGCCCGGATGGCCCGTACGACGTCGTAGCCGTGCTCGCGCGGCGGGGCGAAGCCGAACTCCTTCCCCAGGGCGTCCAGGAAGGCCGGCGCCGGCCGCTCGAAGATGCCCATGGTGCGGTCGCCCTGCACGTTGGAGTGACCGCGCACCGGGCACACACCCGCCCCCGGGCGGCCGATGTTGCCGCGCAGCAGCAGGAAGTTGACGACCTCACGGATCATGGCCACGGAGTGCTTGTGCTGCGTGAGCCCCATCGCCCAGCACACGATGATGCGCTTCGACTCCAGGACCATCCGCAGGCACCGCTCGATGTCCTCCCGCGTGAGACCGGTCGCGGCGAGCGTCCCGTCCCAGTCGGCGGCGCGCGCGGCCTCGGCGAACTCCTCGTAACCGTGCGTGTGCTCGCGCACGAACTCCTCGTCGACCGCGCCCGGGGTGTCGAGGATCAGCTTGTTGAGGAGGCGGAACAGGGCCTGGTCGCCGCCGATGCGGATCTGCAGGAACAGATCGGTCAGGGCGGTGCCGGTGGTGAGTCCCTTGACGGTCTGCGGGTTCCTGAAGCGCTCCAGGCCCGCCTCGGGCAGCGGGTTGACGCTGATGATCCGCGCGCCGTTCGCCTTGGCCTTCTCCAGGGCGGACAGCATGCGCGGGTGGTTGGTGCCGGGGTTCTGGCCGGCGACGACGATCAGGTCGGCCCGGTACAGGTCCTCCAGCAGGACGCTGCCCTTGCCCACGCCGATCGTCTCCGACAGGGCCGAGCCGGAGGACTCGTGGCACAGGTTGGAGCAGTCGGGCAGGTTGTTGGTGCCGAGCCGGCGGGCGAACAGCTGGTACAGGAAGGCGGCCTCGTTGCCGGTGCGCCCGGAGGTGTAGAAGACGGCCTCGTCCGGGGAGCCGAGGGCGGCGATCTCCTCGGCGACGATGTCGAAGGCCCGCTCCCAGGTGACCGGTTCGTAGTGCGCGCCGCCCTCGGGGAGGTACACGGGGTGCGTCAGCCGTCCCTGCTGCCCCAGCCAGTAGCCGCTGCGGCCGGACAGGTCGGCGACGGAGTGCGCGGCGAAGAACTCCGGGGTGACCCGGCGCAGGGTGGCCTCCTCGGCCACGGCCTTCGCCCCGTTCTCGCAGAACTCCGCCCTGTGCCGGTGCTCCGGCTCCGGCCAGGCGCAGCCCGGGCAGTCGAAGCCGTCCTTCTGGTTCACGCCGAGCAGCGTCAGCGCCGTCCGCTTCACCCCCATCTGCTGCCGGGCCGTGCGCAGGGTGTGCCCGACCGCCGGCAGTCCCGCGGCCGAGCGCTTCGGCCCGGCGACCCGCGGCGCGTCCTGGACCGGATCCCCCTGGGGCGGCTTCGTCGCCATCGCGCACTCCTGTTCCGCATACACGTATGAGGTGGGTCTCCGATCCTGCCACGTCCGTCCGGCCCGTCCGGCGGACGAGGACGGGACCCGTTCGGGGCCGAAGGGAGCCCGGGGCGCGGCCCCCCGCGGGGACGGGACGGGGCGCAGGGGGCGGATCGGCCCCACGGCCCACGCCCGCCCCCCGCTGTCGGTGCCACGTGGCAGGATCGGACACGTGGCAGACACAGCATCGAAGAAGACCGACCAGACTCCCGACGGAGCCCGCCCCCGACTGATGCTCATGGACGGGCACTCCCTCGCGTACCGCGCGTTCTTCGCGCTGCCCGCGGAGAACTTCACCACCGCGACGGGCCAGCCGACGAACGCGATCTACGGCTTCGCGTCGATGCTGGCCAACACCCTCCGTGACGAGGCGCCCACCCACTTCGCCGTCGCCTTCGACGTCTCCCGCAGGACATGGCGCTCGGAGGAGTTCACCGAGTACAAGGCGAACCGCTCCAAGACCCCGGACGAGTTCAAGGGCCAGGTCGAGCTGATCGGCGAGCTGCTCGACGCGATGCACGCCGCCCGCTTCGCCGTCGAGGGCTTCGAGGCGGACGACATCATCGCCACCCTCGCCACCCAGGCCGAGGCCGAGGGCTTCGAGGTGCTGATCGTCACCGGCGACCGGGACTCCTTCCAGCTGGTCTCCGAGCGCACCACGGTGCTGTACCCGACGAAGGGCGTCTCCGAGCTGACCCGGTTCACCCCGGAGAAGGTCGTCGAGAAGTACGGTCTGACCCCCGCGCAGTACCCCGACTTCGCGGCGCTGCGCGGTGACCCGTCGGACAACCTGCCCGGCATCCCCGGCGTGGGCGAGAAGACGGCCGCGAAGTGGATCAACCAGTTCGGTTCCTTCGCGGAGCTGGTCGAGCGCGTCGACGAGGTCAAGGGCAAGGCCGGGCAGAACCTGCGCGACCACCTGGAGGCGGTCAAGCTCAACCGCCGCCTCACCGAGCTGGAGCGCGCGGTCGAGCTGCCCCGGGGCGTCCTCGACCTGGAGCGGACCGCCTACGACCGCAAGGCCGTGACGATGATCCTGGACACCCTGGAGATCAGGAACCCGTCGCTGCGGGAGCGGCTGTTCGCCGTCGACCCGGGCGCGGAGGAGACCGGGGCCGCCGCCCCGGCCGTCGAGGCCGGCGTGGAGCTGGACGGCACGGTGCTGGGCACCGGCGAACTGGCCGGCTGGCTCACCGGGCACGGCGCCGGACCGCTCGGCGTCGCCACGGTCGACACCTGGGCCCTGGGCACCGGCTCGGTCACCGAGATCGCGCTGGCCACGTCCGCCGGACCGGCCGCCTGGTTCGACCCGGCCGAGCTGGACGAGGCCGACGAGCGGGCGTTCTCGGCCTGGCTCGCCGACGCGGACCGGCCCAAGGTGTTCCACAACGCCAAGGGCGCGATGCGGGTCTTCGCCGAGCACGGCTGGACCATCGAGGGCGTCACCATGGACACCGCGCTCGCCGCGTACCTGGTGAAGCCGGGCCGCCGCTCCTTCGACCTGGACGCGCTCTCCCTGGAGTACCTGCACCGCGAGCTGGCGCCCGCCGCCACGCCCGACGGCCAGCTGGCCTTCGGCGCGGACGACGGCGCCCAGGCCGAGGCGCTGATGGTGCAGGCCCGCGCCGTCCTCGACCTGGGGGAGGCCTTCGAGGGCCGCCTGGCGGAAGTGGGCGCGGCCGACCTGCTCCGCGACATGGAGCTGCCCACGTCCGCGCTGCTCGCCCGCATGGAGCGGCACGGCATCGCGGCCGACCGGGAGCACCTCCAGGCGATGGAGCAGATGTTCGCGGGCGCCGTGCAGCAGGCGGTGAAGGAGGCGCACGCGGCGGCGGGGCACGAGTTCAACCTGGGCTCGCCCAAGCAGCTCCAGGAGGTCCTCTTCGGCGAGCTGGCGCTGCCGAAGACGAAGCGGACGAAGACCGGCTACACCACGGACGCCGACGCCCTGGCCTGGCTCGCCACACAGACCGACAACGACCTTCCGGTGATCATGCTCCGCCACCGTGAGCAGGCGAAGCTGCGGGTCACCGTCGAGGGCCTGATCAAGACGATCGCCGCGGACGGCCGCATCCACACCACGTTCAACCAGACCGTCGCCGCGACGGGCCGGCTGTCCTCGACCGACCCCAACCTCCAGAACATCCCCGTCCGCACGGACGAGGGCCGCGCGATCCGCCGCGGCTTCGTCGTCGGAGAGGGCTTCGAGTCCCTCCTCACCGCCGACTACAGCCAGATCGAGCTGCGCGTGATGGCCCACCTCTCCGAGGACGCCGGCCTGATCGAGGCGTTCACCTCGGGCGAGGACCTGCACACCACGGCGGCCGCGCAGGTGTTCTCGGTCGAGCGGTCCGCGGTGGACGCGGAGATGCGCCGCAAGATCAAGGCGATGTCGTACGGGCTGGCGTACGGGTTGTCGGCCTTCGGCCTCTCCCAGCAGCTGAACATCGAGGCGGCGGAGGCGCGCGCCCTGATGGACGCGTACTTCGAGCGCTTCGGCGGCGTGCGGGACTACCTGCGCCGGGTCGTCGACGAGGCCCGGGCCACCGGCTACACGGCGACGCTCTTCGGCCGCCGCCGCTACCTGCCCGACCTCAACAGCGACAACCGCCAGCGCCGCGAGGCGGCGGAGCGCATGGCGCTGAACGCGCCGATCCAGGGTACGGCGGCGGACATCGTCAAGATCGCCATGCTGAACGTGGACCGGGCGCTGCGCGAGGCGGACCTGAACTCCCGCATGCTCCTGCAGGTCCACGACGAGATCGTGCTGGAACTGGCCCCCGGCGAGCGCGCCGCGGTGGAGGACCTGGTCCGCCGGGAGATGTCCGGCGCGGTCCGGCTCCGGGTCCCCCTGGGCGTCTCGGTGGGCGCGGGCTCCGACTGGGAGTCAGCGGCCCACTGACCCGCCGGGGCGGGGCCGGGACACGCCGGCCCCGCCCTCGGCACGCCCCCCCCGCGACGGCGAGCACCACGGCGCGCCCCCGGCGGTGCCGGGTGCGGCCGTACCCCGCGGGGCGCCGCCCACGCCCGCCGCCCACGCCCGCCCCCTGCCGTCCCCGGAGGGGGCCTTCACCCGCGTGGCCCTTGCGGGAAAGCCGCCGTCCGCACGGGCGGACACCATGCCATGCATGGGTATACGCATGCTTCACCGCAGAGCGGCACCCCCGCGCCCCGGCGGGCCCACGGTGTTCCCGTCGGTTCCGGTCTTCGCGGCCGCCGCAAGTACCGCCCGCACCCCCGCCACCCTCACGACCGCGCTGCGGAACGCCACGGCGGACCTCGGCCGCCGTATCGGCGACGGCCGCCGGAGAACCGGCCGCACCCCCACCACCGGGAGCCCCGTGGGCGAGCAGCCGCCGTGGCGGCTGTGGGCCGAGCTGGCCCACGCCCACCTCACCCTCGTCCTCACCCTGCTGTCCCGGCCCCGCCCGGTCCGCACCGTCACCGTGTTCGTCGCGGCGGGCGACCCCCTCAGCGCGCACCCGTACGGCTCGGCCGCCGCGCACCGCCGGCCGCAGGGACCCCCGTGGCCGGACGCCGCGCCCTGACGGTCACCGCGTACACCGGCAGCGCGAGGACCAGTCCCGCGCCCGCGCCGAAGCACACCGTCGGAATCAGTTCCCAGGGCTTCGCGACCGGACCCCAGTGGGCCCACCACCGCGAGGCCCGCTGCACCGCGGCCACCACCGCGCACCCGCCGAGCAGCGCGACGGCCCACCACCGGTCCCCGGCGGAGAGCGGGGGCACCCCCACGGGACCGGCCCCGGTGGCCGGCCGCCGCAGCGCCCGCGCCACGAACAGCGCGATCACGACCGCGGCCACCGCCGAACCGCCGTACTGCAGGTACCAGTACAGCGGCGACCCCGCCACCTCCTCGCCCAGCACGGGGAACACCCGCATCCCCCACCGGTCGAGATGCGTGAACGCGTCCCAGACCACATGCGTCGACGCCCCCGCAACGGCCGAGACGTACCAGCGCGCCACCGACGACGGCCGCAGCCGCGCACGCGGCGCCCCGCAGCGCAGCAGCGCCGCCACCCGCCCCTGCCGGTCCCGCGGCAACAGCGCCACCAGCGGTTCGCGCACCAGCAGCCACAGCCCCACCAGCGCCCAGGCGATGAGCACATCGACCGTGAACACGCCCCGGAACGCGTGGGTGACGTCACCGAACCCCATCGCCCCGGCATGGACACTCGCCGCGTAATAGGTCATGTCGGGAGCGAAGCTGCCCGCGACCAGCACGGCGGGGACCAGGGGGCCCCGCCCGCTCCCGTCCGTGCGCACGGCGGGCAGCACCGCCGCCGCGTGGCTCAGCGTGAACGGCAAGGCGGCTCCTCGTGGCGGTGGTCGGCCGCACCCGCGGCCCCCTCGGTCGGCAGGCCCAGTATGCGGGACGCCCCGCACCGGCCCCCGCCCCCCGGGAACGTGGCCAACCGGTGAATATCGGTCATGAACGGGTGTGCGGACAAGGGAAGTTGTCATAGGGTCGCGAGGGCCGCCGTGCCGGATGTCCACAGGAGGGCAACCGATGGGGCGGGCAGATCGTCACACCAGGGCGAACACGACACAGGCTGACGGACGCCACGGCGTCCACGGGAGGGGTTCACTCTATGGCGGCGCAATTCGGCAGGAGGCTGCGCAAGGGAGTGACGACCACCGCCGTCGCCGCGGCGGCGGTGGCGGCCCTGGCCGCGTCCCAGGCTCCGGGCGCGACCACCGACGACCAGGACAGACAGACCACGTCGGACACCACACCCTCGCCCGAGGAGACCGAAGCCGCCGGCGCGACCGGCAACTCGCCGTACTACACGGACCTCCCGCCGCTCGACAGCCCCAACCCCGCCCCGTCCGCGAGCACCGGAACGGACGTGTCCGGCGTGGCCGAGGCCGGCATCCCCGCGACCGTCCTCGACGCCTACAAGAAGGCCGAGGCCGAGCTGCGCGAGAAGAAGCCCGGCTGCAACCTGCCCTGGCAACTGCTCGCCGCCATCGGCAAGGTGGAGTCCGGTCAGGCCCGCGGCGGACGCGTCGGCGCCGACGGCACCACCCTCTCGCCCATCCTCGGCCCCCAGCTCGACGGCAACGGCTTCGCCCTCATCAAGGACACCGACGGCGGCGCCTACGACGGCAACAGCTCCTACGACCAGGCCGTCGGCCCCATGCAGTTCATCCCCTCCACCTGGGAGTGGGCGGGCCGCGACGGCAACGGCGACGGCCGCGAGGACCCCAACAACATCTACGACGCCGCCCTCGCCGCCGGCCACTACCTGTGCCGCTTCGGCTGGGACCTGTCCGACCAGCGCGACCTCGACCGGGCGATCCTCAGCTACAACAACTCGACGGAGTACCTGAACACCGTCATGTCGTGGCTGGAGTACTACCGCAGGGGCACCCACGAGATCCCCGACGGCACCGGCACGCTCCCCACGGACCGCAGCGACGGCCGCGGCGTCGCGTTCCGGCCCTCCTCGAGGACGCCGGCCGTCCCGTCGGTGCCGAAGCCCCGTCCCCAGCCCGACGACAAGCCGGGCGGATCCACCCCGGGCCCCCAGCGGCCCGGCCCCGGCGACCCGGCCCCCAAGCCGCCCACCACCCCGCCCACCCCCACCGACACGGTGGACCACCTGGAGGACGCCGGCACCGCGACGCTCACCGCGATGGCGGGCGACGCGTTCACCGAACGGATCAGCACCCGCGCGGAGACGGACACCGGCAAGGCCGTGGCCAAGGTGCGGATCCGGTTCACCGTCGTCGGCGACACCGACACCACCTTCGCCGGCGGCGAGAGCGTGGCCACCGTGCTCACCGACGGCTCGGGCGTCGCCGTCGCCCCCGCGCTCCGGGCGGGCGAGAAGACCGGTCCCGTCACTGTCCGGGCCACCGTGGCCGGCCGCATCGTCAAGGGCGTCTCCTACCGGGCGACGGTCACCGAGCGCGCCGCCGACACCCTCGTGCGCACCGGTACGAAGGAGCTGACCTGCGCGCCGGGCGGCGAGTTCGCGGACGCGGTCGAGCTGAGGGCCACGTACGGGGGCGCGGTCGCCGACGGGGTCGCCGCCACCGCGACGCTGGTCACGTCGGCCGAGGACGGGACCGAGAACGACAAGGGCCCCTACTTCAAGGACGCCGACGGCAGGGCCGTACGCACCCTGGGCGGTCTGACGACGGACGCGGACGGCCTGCTGAAACTGCCTCAGCTGTACGCGGACGACGCCGCGGGCACGTTCCTGCTCCGCGTCACCACCGCGGGCGGAGCGACCGTCACGGTCGAGCTGACCGTGGTGGCGGCGCCGGACGGGACGGAGACGGGCGGGACGGGAACGGGCGGCACGGAGCCGGCCGGGACGGATTCCCCGGCCCCGTCCACCAGTCCGTCGGCGAGCCCCGCCCCCTGACGGGACCGGGACGGACGGATCACCGCCGGAGCCGGGCGTTGGTGTGACGGGTCGGCTCGGCGGTGGCCGGATCCTCCGGCCACGGGTGCCTGGGGTAGCGCCCGCGCAGTTCGGCCCGCACGCCCCGGTAGCCGTCCCGCCAGAACGAGGCGAGGTCGGCGGTCACGGCGGCGGGCCGCCCGGCCGGGGACAGCAGGTGCACCAGCAGCGGCACCCCGGCCACCCGCGGCGACTCCTGGAGGCCGAACATCTCCTGCAGCTTCACGGCGAGCACCGGCTGCTCCGGGTCGGAGTAGTCGATCCGGATCCCGGACCCGCTGGGTACGGTGATCCGCTCGGGGGCGAGCTCGTCGAGCCGTACGGCCTCGCCGGAGGCCCAGGGCAGCAGCCGCGCGAGCGCCTGCCCGGCGTCGATCCGCGCGAGGTCGGCCCGTCGCCGGGCCCGGCTCAGTTCCGGCTCCAGCCACTCCGCCGCCCGTGCGTGCAGCGCCTCGTCGGACACGTCGGGCCACGGCGCACCGAGCCGGCCGTGCAGGAACGCCAGCCGCTGCCGCAGCACGGTCGCCCCGGCCGACCGGCGCAGCAGCCCGAACCCCTCCTGCCGCAGCCCCTCCAGCAGCGCGGCCCGTACGAGCGAGGGGTCGGCGTCGGCGTACGGCCGCACGGCCACCTCGACCGCCCCGAGCCGCTCGACCCGCCGCGCGACGACGTCCCCGTCCCTCCAGCCCACCTCCTCCCGCTCCTCGGCCAGCGCCCCCGCCGCGGCCCGCGCGACCCCCTCGTCCACGACGGCCCCGAGCCGCACGCGCGCGTGCCCCCGCCCCACGGGCCGGTCGGCCACGGCGACGGCGACCCACTCGGCCCCCCGCAACCGCGATCCCGCCCCCACCTCGGCCCGCGTCCCGCCCACCATCAGGTACGAACCGCCCTCCGCGCGCCCCACCCGCTCGGGAAAGGCCAGCGCGACGACGAGCCCGGCCCGCCGGTCCTCGTCCGACGGCCCGGAGGGCCGTGCGGCGGGCGGGCCGCCGTCCCCGTCGGCCGTCGGCCGGGGGGAGGCGGCCGGTGCGGGTTCGGGCGAGGGCTCGCGGACCAGCCCGCGGAGGCGGCCGGCCTCCCTGCGCCAGCGGGCGGCGTACGCGTCGCCGCCGCGCCGGGCGGCGCGCAGCGCGGCGGTGAGGTCGTCGCCGTACTCGCGCGGCGGCTCCTCGCCGATCAGGGCGACCACCTCGGCCGCGAGGTCCGGGCCCACCGCCGGCGCCGCGTCCAGCAGGGCGCGCCCCAGACGGGGGTGCAGGCCCAGACGGGCCAGCCGCGCCCCGCGCGCACCGGCCCGCCCGTCGGGGCCCACCGCGCCGATCGCCGTCAGGACGGAGCGGGCCGCCGCCATCGCCCCGGCCGGCGGGGGGTCCAGCAGCGCCAGCCCCGAGGCGTCCGGGTCGCCCCAGCAGGCAGCCTGGAGCGCGAACGCCGTCAGGTCGGCCACCTTGATCTCGGGGGAGGGGAACCGGGGCAGCCGCGCGTCCTCGGCCTCCGTCCAGCACCGGTACACCGTCCCCGGCGCCTCGCGTCCGGCCCGCCCCGCCCGCTGGAGCCCCGCCGCGCGGGAGGCCCGTACCGTCGTCAGCGCGCTGAGCCCCCGCGCGTGGTCCACGCGCGGCTCGCGCGCCAGCCCGGAGTCCACGACCACCCGCACCCCGGGAACCGTGAGCGACGACTCCGCGACGGAGGTCGCCAGCACCACCCGGCGCCGCTCCCCGACGGACAGCACCGCGTCCTGCACGGCGGCCGGCGCCCGTCCGTGCACCTGGAGCACGTCGACACCGCCGGGGTCCCCGAGCAGCCCGGCCACCCGGGCGATCTCGCCGACCCCCGGCAGGAACACCAGCACGTCCCCGTCCCGCTCCGCCAGCGCCCGCCGCACCACCGACGCCACGTGCGCCAGCAACGCCGGATCGACCCGCGTGCCGTGCGGCGGGCGCACCGTCCGCGCGGGCGGCGCCCACACCACGTCCACCGGGAACGCCGCGCCGTGCGCCTCGACCACCGGCGCGTCCCCCAGCAGCCGCGCCCAGCCCCGCGCGTCCGTCGTCGCCGACGCGGCCACCAGCCGCAGCTCCGGGCGCAGCGCCTGGCGCACGTCCCACAGGAACGCCGCCGCCGTGTCCGCGTCCAGGTGCCGCTCGTGGCACTCGTCGAGCACCACCACGTCCACCCCGGGCAGCTCCTGGTCGCGCTGGAGGCGCTGCAGGAGCACACCGGTCGTGACGACCTCCACGCGCGTGTCCCGCCCCACCGCCCGCTCCCCGCGCACGGTGAAACCGACCGACCCGCCGACCCGCTCGCCCAGCAGCCACGCCATCCGACGCGCCGCCGCGCGGGCCGCGATCCGCCGCGGCTCGGCGACCACCACCCGCCGCGCGGGCCCGCCCCCGAGCAGCCCCGCCAGCGCCAGGGGCACCAGGGTCGTCTTGCCGGTGCCGGGCGGCGCCACCAGCACGGCGGTGCCGTGCCGGTCGAGCGCGTCGGTCAGCCCCGGCAGGGCCTCGCGTACGGGAAGGGCGTCCAGGGCGTCGTCACGGATCACCCACTCAGTCTCGTACGCACACGAAGATCGCCGTCCCCGGGATCAGGTTCCCGCGCAGCGGCGACCAGCCGCCCCACTCGGAGGTGTTCCAGGCCGGCCACTCCGGCTCCACCAGGTCCACCAGCCGGAACCCCGAGGCGACGACGTCGCGGACCCGGTCCCCGAGCGTCCTGTGGTGCTCCACGTACACCGCGCGGCCCTTCTCGTCCTGCTCGACGTAGGGAGTGCGGTCGAAGTACGACGCGGACACGCTCAGCCCCTCCGC
The DNA here is from genome assembly GCF_040302425.1 of Streptomyces sp. NPDC126497. Lineage (NCBI taxonomy): Bacteria > Bacillati > Actinomycetota > Actinomycetes > Kitasatosporales > Streptomycetaceae > Streptomyces > Streptomyces sp. NPDC126497. The sequence continues at coordinate 58,048 of NZ_JBEORT010000002.1, read as the reverse complement.
TCCCGGCTCGTCCGGGAACGCCCAGCGGATCGGGTGCGTGACCGAGAAGACCAGCCGGCCGCCGGGCCGCAGCACCCGCCGCACCTCGCGCAGCACCAGCCGCGGATCGGCCACGAAGGGCAGCGCCCCGTACGCCGAGCAGGCCAGGTCGAAGGAGCCGTCCGCGAACGGCAGTGCCCCCGCGTCGGCGCACACCAGCGGGACCGGCCCGCCGATCCGCAGCGCGTGCTGCAGCTGCCGGTGCGAGATGTCCAGCGCCACCGGCCGCGCCCCCTGCGCGGCCAGCCAGCGCGAGCACTGCGCCGCGCCGGCGCCCAGCTCCAGGACGTCCTTCCCCTTCAGCTCCTCCGGCGGGCCGAGCAGCTCGGCCTCCACCTCGTCCAGCCCCTCGGGACCCCACACGAAGCGGTCGTCGCCGAGGAACGTGCCGTGCTCGGTCTGGTACTCGTCCGCGTTGCGGTCCCACCAGCCCCGGTTGGCGCGTGAGCTCTCCACGACGCCGGCCTGCCGCCGGGTCGCCTCCGGTTCGGGCGCTTCGGGCTCTTGGATGATCGGCTCCCTCGTCGTACTCTTCCGTCCAGCCGGTCCCCCGGGCGTGTCGCCGGAGGGGGCTTCATGGCCCCTGCGCGGCCCAGGGAGACGGCAGTTGTGCCGGTTATGCGGCGATCCGCCCCGGGTGGGCGGCTTCGCGCATTGACCCTGCCCGGCAGCCCCCGTATGCTACAAGTTGCGCTGCGAGCCTGCGCGCCTCAGACGTAGCAGGCTGCGCTCGCATCTGTTGTATGTCCCCTCGGTTTTCGAGGCGTCATCACCAGTTCCTCCGGTGCGACGCTTCCTTGGCTGTCCGGCTTCTGCAGAGCGAAACGGGCTCCGGCGTAGCAGTACCTACGACTTCAATGTCCGTACCGGAGCCCTTTCCCACATGACGAGCAGCACCGAGACCACCGCCACCACCCCGCAGGTAGCGGTCAACGACATCGGTAACGAGGAAGCGTTCCTCGCAGCGATCGACGAGACGATCAAGTACTTCAACGACGGCGACATCGTCGACGGCGTCATCGTGAAGGTCGACCGGGACGAGGTCCTGCTCGACATCGGTTACAAGACCGAAGGCGTTATCCCGAGCCGCGAGCTCTCGATCAAGCACGATGTCGACCCCAACGAGGTCGTCGCCGTCGGTGACGAGATCGAAGCCCTCGTTCTCCAGAAGGAGGACAAGGAAGGCCGCCTGATCCTCTCGAAGAAGCGCGCCCAGTACGAGCGCGCCTGGGGCACCATCGAGAAGATCAAGGAAGAGGACGGGATCGTCACCGGTACCGTCATCGAGGTCGTCAAGGGTGGTCTCATCCTCGACATCGGCCTCCGCGGCTTCCTCCCGGCCTCCCTGGTCGAGATGCGCCGGGTCCGCGACCTCCAGCCCTACGTGGGCAAGGAGCTCGAGGCCAAGATCATCGAGCTGGACAAGAACCGCAACAACGTGGTCCTGTCCCGCCGTGCCTGGCTGGAGCAGACCCAGTCCGAGGTCCGCCAGACGTTCCTCACCACCCTCCAGAAGGGTCAGGTCCGTTCCGGCGTCGTCTCCTCGATCGTCAACTTCGGTGCCTTCGTGGACCTGGGTGGCGTCGACGGTCTGGTCCACGTCTCCGAGCTGTCCTGGAAGCACATCGACCACCCCTCCGAGGTCGTCGAGGTCGGCCAGGAGGTCACGGTCGAGGTCCTCGACGTCGACATGGACCGCGAGCGCGTCTCCCTGTCGCTGAAGGCGACCCAGGAAGACCCGTGGCAGCAGTTCGCCCGCACCCACCAGATCGGCCAGGTCGTGCCCGGCAAGGTCACGAAGCTGGTTCCGTTCGGTGCGTTCGTCCGCGTGGACGAGGGCATCGAGGGTCTGGTCCACATCTCCGAGCTGGCCGAGCGCCACGTGGAGATCCCGGAGCAGGTCGTCCAGGTCAACGACGAGATCTTCGTCAAGGTCATCGACATCGACCTCGAGCGCCGTCGCATCAGCCTCTCGCTGAAGCAGGCCAACGAGGCCTTCGGTGCCGACCCGACGGCGGTCGAGTTCGACCCGACCCTGTACGGCATGGCCGCGTCCTACGACGACCAGGGCAACTACATCTACCCCGAGGGCTTCGACCCCGAGACCAACGACTGGCTCGAGGGCTACGAGGCTCAGCGCGAGGCGTGGGAGACCCAGTACGCCGAGGCGCAGCAGCGCTTCGAGCAGCACCAGGCGCAGGTCATCAAGTCCCGCGAGGCGGACGAGAAGGCCGCTGCCGAGGGTGGCGAGGACGCCGCTCCGGCCGCGTCCGGCGGCGGTTCGTACTCCTCCGAGGGCGGCGACCAGTCCGGTGCGCTGGCTTCGGACGAGGCGCTGGCCGCGCTGCGCGAGAAGCTGGCCGGCGGCCAGAGCTGATCGCTTTGCGCTGAGGCCCAGGCGTTGACCGAGGGGCCGTACCTTTCGAGGTACGGCCCCTCGGTGCTGCGTTCCGGGGCGCGGGCCGGCGGAGGGGCGTCGTGCCCGCGCCCCCGGCGGCCCTCCTCACCGGGAATCTCCGTGGCGCGTGCCACGTTGTGGTGTACGGACACGAGGAGGAGCGGTCACTGTGCTTGATCCGCAGGGTTTGTACGCATGGGAGCCGAAGGGGCTCGGCGTCGTCGACATGGCGCTGGCCCAGGAGTCGGCCGGACTTGTCATGCTCTACCACTTCGACGGATACATCGACGCGGGGGAGACCGGGGAGCAGATCGTCGACCGGGTGCTCGACTCGCTGCCCCACCAGGTGGTCGCCCGGTTCGACCACGACCGGCTCGTCGACTACCGCGCCCGGCGCCCGCTGCTGAGCTTCACCCGCGACCGGTGGACCGACTACGAGGTGCCCGCCCTCGAGGTGCGCCTCGTCCAGGACGCCACCGGAGCCCCCTTCCTGCTGCTCTCGGGACCCGAACCGGACGTGGAGTGGGAGCGCTTCGCCGCCGCCGTCCAGCAGATCGTGGAGCGGCTCGGGGTGCGCCTGTCGGTGAACTTCCACGGCATCCCCATGGGCGTCCCGCACACCCGGCCCGTCGGCCTCACCCCGCACGGCAACCGCGCCGACCTGGTCCCGGTGGCCGGCAGCGTCTTCGACGAGGCGCAGGTGCCCGGCAGCGCCGAGGCGCTCATCGAGTACCGGCTCATGCAGGCCGGGCACGACGTCCTGGGCGTCGCCGCGCACGTGCCCCACTACATCGCCCGTTCCCGGTACCCGGACGCGGCACTGACCGCCCTGGAGGCCATCACGGCCGCGACGGGACTGGTCCTGCCCGGTGTCGCGCACGCGCTGCGCACCGACGCCCACCGCACCCAGACGGAGATCGACCGCCAGATCAGGGAGGGCGACGACGAACTCACCGCCCTCGTCCAAGGCCTCGAGCACCAGTACGACGCGGCGGCGGGCGCGGAGACCCGGGGCAACATGCTCGCCGAACCGGCGGAGATCCCCTCGGCGGACGAGATCGGCCGCGAGTTCGAACGCTTCCTGGCGGAGCGGGAGGGCGACGGCTGACGCCCTCCCGGCACCCCCTAGGCTGCCTCCCATGCTGAAAGTGGGCCTGACCGGCGGGATCGGTGCCGGCAAGAGCGAGGTGTCGCGGCTGCTCGTCGCGTGCGGGGCCGTGCTGATCGACGCGGACCGCATCGCGCGTGAGGTCGTCGAGCCGGGGACACCCGGCCTGGCGGCGGTCGTGGACGCCTTCGGCACGGAGATCCTCACCGAGGACGGCCGGCTCGACCGGCCCGCGCTGGGCTCCATCGTCTTCGCCGACCCGGAGAGACTGGCCGTCCTCAACTCGATCGTCCACCCCTTGGTGGGCGCGCGCTCCCGTGAGCTGGAGGGGGCCGCCGCCGAGGACGCCGTCGTGGTCCACGACGTCCCCCTCCTCACGGAGAACGGCCTGGCCCCCCTCTACGACCTCGTGATCGTCGTCGACGCCAGCCCCGAGACCCAGCTCGACCGGCTCGTCGGCCGGCGCGGCATGACGGCGGAGGACGCACGCGCGCGGATGGCCGCCCAGGCGACCCGCGAGCAGCGCCGGGAGATCGCCGACATCGTCATCGACAACGACGTCCCCCTGGACGAGCTGGAACGGCGCGTCCGGGACGTGTGGTCCGGGCTCGTCCGCCGGGCGCGGACCTCCTATCCGGAATAGCGGGCGCCGGACGGGGCGTTGAACCCGTCCAGCGAGGGAAGGATTCCGCCGTGCCCGAGACCAGCGGTTCGACCGGACGTACGCCGGAGACGCACGTCATCGACTTCCGTGCCGCCGAGCACCTGCTCGCCTCCCGGGACCCCAGGGGCGCGGTGAAACTGCTCGACGGCGTCATAGACGTCCACCCGGAGAACACCGCCGCCCGGCTGCTGCGCGCCCGCGCCTTCTTCGCGGCGGCCCAGCTGCGCCCCGCGGAGCTGGAGTTCTCCCTCGTCCTGGAGCGCGAGCCGGACAACGCCTTCGCCCACTTCGCGCTCGCCCGCACCTACCAGCGGCAGGGCCGTCCCCACCCGGCCAAGCGCCACTTCCGGCTGGCGGCCGCGCTGGACCCGAACCCGGAGTACCTGAAGGCGGCCCGCTTCGACGCGTGACGGCCCGCGCTACGGGCGGCTTTCCGGTGGCCGGTACGGGGGCACGTCGCGCCCCGGCTGGTAGTGCGGGCCCTGGCGGACGTGCCGCAGGACGACGACCAGGTCGACCGTGACGACCAGCCACAGCAGCCCGCAGACGAGGGCCCAGCCCGGATGCCCCGCGAGCGCGAACGCCACCGTCCCGGACACCGTCCAGACCACGCCCCACACACTCAGCCAGAACCGCATCCGCAGAGCACTGCGCGCGGTCGTCGGCTCACTCCCCGTACGCATCGCGATCACCGCCCCGTCCGCACCGGCCCTCCGGTCCCGGGTTCCCGGAACCGCCCCCAGGGCCACGCGTCACTCGGTCGGGTGAACCGGCGGGGGAGCGGGAACGGGTGTGCGGACGCGGACCGTTCGACGGGCATGGAACTTGAAATGCGTGAGGGCTACGAGGGAACGGGTCCCGGGGCGATCACCCCGGACGGCTGCGCTGTGGAGCTGTACGCGCGGCTGCCCGTCGGGGACGAACCGGACGTCATCGCCGCCGCGGTGCCGGCGCGGGCGCGGATCCTGGAGCTGGGCAGCGGAGTGGGGCGGATGACCCACGCGCTGCTGGAGCGCGGCTTCGAGGTCACGGCGGTGGACGAGTCCGCCGAGATGCTGGAGCGGGTGCGCGGGGCGCGGACGATATGCGGCCCCATAGAGCGGCTCGACCTCGGCGAGACGTTCGACGTGGTGCTGCTCGCGTCGTTCCTGGTGCACGCGGGGGACGTCGAGGTGCGACGGGGCCTGCTGCGCACCTGCGCGCGGCATCTGGCGAAGGACGGGTGCGTGCTGATCCAGCGGGAGGGCGAGGACTACCACACCAATGTGCCGCGCGAGCGGGTCGACCCGGCCGGCTTCACCGTGCGGATCGTGTCGACGGAGCCGGTGGGCGACGGCGTCGACTCGGTGCACGCGGAGTACGTCTTCCCGGACGCGACCTGGACCCAGACGTTCCGCTCCCGTCCCCTGACGAGGGAGCAGTTCGAGGAGGCGCTGGCCGAGGCGGGCCTGAAGGTGGACCGGTACCTGACGGAGGACAGGACGTGGGTGAGGGCGGTGCCGATGTCCGGAACCTGAGCGCGCGGCCCGCGGTCACGGCCGGGCCGCACCGCCGGCCCCCCTGCCACGGGTCTTGCGCCCACCACCGGCCGCCCCGCGTCCGGCGGACCCGCCACGCCCACCGCCCGTGCCGAGTCCGGCGGCCCCGCCGGTCCCGCCGCGCCCGCCGGACGCGGCCCCCGGGTCACCGCTGCCGCCCGGTCCGCCGGGCCCCGCGTACCCACCGAACGGGCCGGGCCCGCCCAGCCCCCGCAGCCGCTCCATCTCCCGGCGGTCGCGCTTGGTGGGGCGGCCCGCGCCGCGGTCGCGGACGCCGGCCGGGGCGACGGCCTCGCGGGGCGGGGGCGGCGGGGAGTTGTCGATGTAGCACTGGACGGCCACCGGGGCGCCGACCCGCTTGCGGATCAGCCGCTTGACGACGACGATCCGCTCCCGGGTCTCGGCCCGCAGCCGCACCTCGTCACCGACGCGCAGGGAGTGCGAGGGTTTCACCCGCTCGCCGTTCACCCGGACGTGCCCTCCCTTGCAGGAGGCGGCGCCGAGCGAACGTGTCCTGACCAGCCGCACCGACCAGATCCAGCTGTCGATCCGCACGGACCCGCCACTGCCCGGACCGGCCGCCTCGGCGGCGGCCACGGCGGCGGCGACCTCGGGGTCCTCGGCACTCTCAGAAGCCATGGTCCCGACCATAACTCCCGGACCCGGCCGGCGGTGCGGGGTTTTCGCCCGCCCCGCACGCCTACGGTGGAACCATGGATCCCCGTGGCCTCGACCGGCTCGACCGGCGCATCGCCGGCTGCCGTGCCTGCCCCCGGCTGGTCGACTGGCGGGAGGAGGTCGCCCGTACCAGGAGGGCCGCGTTCGCGGACTGGACGTACTGGGGCAGGCCGGTGCCCGGCTTCGGTCCGGCGGACGCCCGGCTGCTGATCGTCGGCCTGGCGCCCGCCGCCCACGGCGGCAACCGCACCGGCCGGATGTTCACCGGGGACCGTTCCGGGGACGTGCTGTACCGGGCGCTGTACGACGTGGGGCTCGCCTCGCAGCCGGACTCCACCCACGCCGGGGACGGCCTGGAGCTGTACGGGGTGCGCGTCACCTCGCCCGTGCACTGCGCCCCGCCCGCCAACAAGCCCACCCCCGAGGAGCGGGACGCCTGCCGGCCCTGGCTGGTGCAGGAGCTGCACCTGCTCCGGCCGACGGTGCGGGCCGCGCTCGTACTGGGGGCCTTCGGCTGGCAGGCCGCGCTGCCCGCGTTCGCCGAGGCCGGCTGGACCGTGCCCCGCCCCCGGCCCGCCTTCGCGCACGGCGCCCACGTCACCCTGGACGCCCCCGACGGGCCCGGCCTGGACCTCTTCGGCTGCTTCCACGTCAGCCAGCGCAACACCTTCACCGGACGCCTCACCCCCGAGATGCTCCGCGAGGTCCTGCGCGCGGCGGCCGGGGCGGCGGGTCTGCCCGTCCGGAAACAGGGGTGAGCCGTCCCTCCGACGGCACTACGGTGTCCCGATGGCCAGGTATCCGGAGATCGAACCCTACGACCACGGCATGCTCGACGTCGGTGACGGCAACCGCGTGTACTGGGAGACCAGCGGCAACCCGCGGGGAAAGCCCGCGGTGGTGCTGCACGGCGGACCGGGCTCCGGCGCCGGGGCCGGCCTGCGGCGCTACTTCGACCCGGCCGCCTACCGCATCGTGCTGCTCGACCAGCGCGGCGCCGGTCGTTCGACACCGCCCGCGAGCGACCACGCCACCGACATGGGCGTCAACACGACCGACCACCTCATGGCGGACCTGGAGCGGCTGCGCACCCACCTCGGCATCGAGCGGTGGCTGGTGTGGGGCGCGTCGTGGGGCTCGGTGCTCGCACTGCGGTACGCGCAGACCCACCCCGGGGTCGTGTCCGAGCTGGTGCTGACCGCGGTCGCCACCGGCTCCCGGGCCGAAGTGGCCCTGCTGACCCGCGGACTGGGACGGTTCTTCCCGCGGGCCCACGAACGGTTCCTCGCCGCGTTGCCCGCCGGCGAACGCGACGGAGACCTGGCCGCCGCCTGCAACCGGCTGCTGGAGTCACCCGACCCGCGGGTCCGGGAACGGGCCGCGAAGGCCTGGACCGACTGGGAGACGGCGACGATCCCCGCACCCCCGGACTCGGTCGAGCGCTTCCGGGATCCGGTGTTCCGCATGGGCTTCGCCCGTACCGTCACCCACTACTGGGGCAACGGCCACTTCCTCGGCGACGAGGACGACGGCGAGGGGGTCGTCCTGCGCGACGCCCACCTCCTCGAGGGCATCCCGGGCACCCTGGTCCAGGGCAGCCTCGACTTCGGCAACCTCCTCGGCATCGTCTGGCGCCTCCACCACGCCTGGCCGGACAGCGAGCTGACGATCGTGGACGAGGCCGGCCACGACGCGGGCGACGCGGGTGACGACGCACTGGTGGCGGCGACGGACCGGTACGCGCGCCGTAGCGGGTGACCGCCGTCCCGCTTACTCCGGGAGAGGGAAAACCGGCTCTGCACAGGCATGATCCGCACGGTGGACATACGCTTCCGGCGAGGGAGGGGAAAGCGGAATTCCAGCCGAGGAGGACCGGTGGCCGAACGCACCGTGAAAAGACGAGGCCATCGTGAAGGCGTCCTCGGTGAGATGCTCGCCGAATTCCTGGGCACGTTCGTCCTGCTTCTGCTGGGGATCGGATCCGTGGCCGTGGCCGTCGTGGGACTGCCCGGCTCGGGCCGGCAGGCGGTGGACTTCGGGCCCGCCAACTGGCTCATCATCGCGTGGGCGTGGGGATTCGCCGTGGTGTTCGGCGTCTACGTGGCCGGCGGTGTCAGCGGCGCCCACCTCAATCCCGCGGTGACCTTCGCCTTCGCCGTGCGTCGGGACTTCCCCTGGCGGAAGGTGCTGCCCTACTGGTTCGCGCAGGTCCTGGGCGCCTTCGTCGCCGCCGCGCTCGTCTACGCCTGCTACCGGTGGGCGATCGACGCGGCCAACGCGAAGGAGGGGATCACGCGGGAGGAATCGCTGGGCACGTATTCCATCTTCGCCACGTTCCCCGCCGAATACTTCGGGAATTCCTGGTGGGGTCCCCTGCTCGACCAGATCGTCGGAACGGGAATCCTGCTCCTGCTGATCTGCGCGCTCATCGACACGCGCAACACGGCTCCGGCGGCGAATCTCCACCCGTTCCTCATCGGTCTGGTGGTCGTCGTCATCGGCATGGCCTTCGGCACCAACGCCGGATACGCGATCAATCCCGCACGCGATTTCGGTCCCCGGCTGTTCACCTTCTTCGAGGGCTGGGGGGCGATCGCGCTGCCCGGGTCGTTCGAATGGTTCAGCGGCTACTGGTGGATTCCCGTCGTCGGCCCGCTCATCGGCGGGGTCCTCGGGACCCTCGTGTACGACCTGCTCATCGGCCCCGTGCTCAGGGCGAGGTCGGAGAAGGCCGAAGAGGGCCCGGCCACCGAAGAACCCTAGGCACACCAGGAGGTGGCAGTGATGCCCGAATTCGTCGGCGCCGTGGACCAGGGGACCACCAGCACCCGCTTCATGATCTTCGACCACTCCGGCAACGAGGTGGCCCGGCACCAGCTCGAACACCAGCAGATCCTCCCGCGGTCGGGGTGGGTCGAGCACGACCCGGTGGAGATCTGGGAGCGCACCAACACGGTGATCCAGAACGCCCTCCGCGGCGGCGGGCTGTCGGCCGCCGACCTGGCGGCCATCGGCATCACCAACCAGCGCGAGACGACCGTCGTCTGGGACCCGCGCACCGGCCGCCCCTACCACAACGCCATCGTCTGGCAGGACACCCGCACCGACAGCATCGCCGCCGCCCTGGAGCGCGACGGCCACGGCGACGTCATCCGCCGCAAGGCCGGTCTGCCGCCGGCCACCTACTTCTCCGCCGGCAAGATCAAGTGGCTGCTGGAGAACGTGGACGGGCTGCGCGAGGCCGCCGAGGCGGGCCACGCGCTGTTCGGCAACACCGACGCCTGGGTGCTGTGGAACCTCACCGGCGGCCCGAACGGCGGGGTGCACGCCACCGACGTGACCAACGCCAGCCGCACCATGCTGATGAACCTGGAGACCCTGGACTGGGACGGCGAACTCCTGGACGTCTTCGGCATCCCCCGCGCGATGCTGCCGGCCGTCCACCCCTCGTCCGACCCCGAGGCGTACGGCACGGCCCGCACCTCCCGGCCGCTGGGCGCCGCCGTCCCGATCACCGGAGTCCTGGGCGACCAGCACGCGGCGACCGTCGGCCAGGTCTGCTTCTCGCCCGGCGAGGCCAAGAACACCTACGGCACCGGCAACTTCCTGGTCCTCAACACCGGCACCGAACCGGTGCGCTCGGAGCACGGACTGCTCACCACGGTGGCGTACCAGTTCGCGGGCAGTCCCGCGGTGTACGCGCTGGAGGGCTCCATCGCCGTCACCGGCGCCGCCGTGCAGTGGCTGCGCGACCAGCTGAAGATCATCAGGAGCGCCCCGGAGAGCGAGCAGCTGGCCCGTCAGGTGGAGGACAACGGCGGGATGTTCTTCGTCCCGGCCTTCTCCGGCCTCTTCGCCCCGTACTGGCGCTCCGACGCCCGGGGCGCCATGGTCGGCCTGGCCCGCTACAACACCGGCGCGCACCTCGCGCGGGCCACGCTGGAGGCCATCTGCTACCAGAGCCGTGACGTGGTCGAGGCCATGGAGCAGGACTCGGGCGTCCACCTGGACGTGCTCAAGGTCGACGGCGGCGTCACCGCGAACGACCTGTGCATGCAGATCCAGGCCGACGTCCTGGGCGTCCCGGTGAGCCGTCCCGTGGTCGCCGAGACCACCGCGCTGGGCGCCGCCTACGCCGCCGGGCTCGCCACCGGCTTCTGGCGCGACACCGACGAGCTGCGCTCCCACTGGCAGGAGTCGAAGCGCTGGGACCCGCAGTGGAGCGAGGAGCGGCGCCGAGACGGCTACCGGGACTGGAAGCGCGCCGTGGAGCGCACCCTGGACTGGGTCGAGATCACCTGATCCGCCCTCCGCGCCCGTACCTCAGCGGTCGGCGAGGTCCTCGCGGAGGCCGTCGGAGAACTCCCACCACGACAACGCGAGCCAGTCACCGTTGACGAAGGCGTCGACGGACGAGCCGCGGCCACGGACCGTCACGGTCGTTCCCGGCGGGTACACGGTGCCGGAGAGCCCCGGCACCGGGACGAGCAGGGTTCCCAGCCTCTGTGCTGCCATTTCCCGCCTCTTTCCGTTCTCGGTGCGGCATCGGACACGTATGTCCCCTGTCGCCGGACATTACCGGTTTGCCCGACCGCGTAGGCGGCGGAACCATGAGAGATGAGTCACGCGCGGAACGGAGGGCGCCGTCATGAAGGCCGTCGTGTACAAGGGACCGTTCAGTGTCGCGGTCGAGGACGTCGACAAACCGAGCATCCAGCACCCCAACGATGTGCTCGTGAAGGTCAGCTCCACCGCGATATGCGGTTCCGACCTGCACATGTACGAGGGCCGCACCTCGGCCGAGCCCGGCATCGTCTTCGGTCACGAGAACATGGGGATCATCGAGGAGGTCGGCCAGGGCGTCACCTCGCTGAAGGAGGGCGACCGCGTGGTCATGCCCTTCAACGTCGCCTGCGGATTCTGCCGCAACTGCGGCGAGGGGTTCACCGGGTACTGCACGACCGTCAACCCCGGTTTCCCGGGTGGCGCCTACGGCTACGTCTCCATGGGTCCCTGGAAGGGCGGCCAGGCCGAGTACCTGCGCGTCCCCTACGCCGACTTCAACTGCCTGCGGCTGCCGCCGGGCCAGGAGCACGAGACCGACTTCGTCCTGCTCGCCGACATCTTCCCCACCGGCTACCACGGCTGCGAACTCGCCCAGGTCCGCCCCGGCGAGAGCGTCGCGGTGTACGGCGCGGGACCGGTCGGGCTCATGGCCGCCTACTCGGCCCTGCTGCGCGGCGCGAAGAAGGTGTTCGTCGTGGACCGGGTCGCCGAGCGGCTGCGGAAGGCCGAGGAGATCGGCGCGGTCCCGGTCGACTTCGCCGAGGGCGACCCGGCCGAGCAGATCAAGGAGCAGACCGAGGGCATCGGCACCGACAAGGGCGTCGACGCCGTCGGCTACCAGGCGACGAAGGGAGGCACGGACCGCGAGGAGCCGGCGACGGTCCTGAACTCCCTCGTCAACACGGTCCGCGCCACCGGAGCACTCGGCGTGCCCGGCCTCTACGTCCCCTCCGACCCCGGAGCCCCGGACGAGCAGGCCAAGCAGGGCATGCTCCTCGTCGCGATCGGCAAGCTCTTCGAGAAGGGCCTGCGGGTGGGGACGGGGCAGTGCAACGTGAAGCGCTACAACCGGCAGCTGCGCGACATGATCATCGAGGGCAGGGCGAAGCCCAGCTTCGTGGTCTCCCACGAACTGCCCCTGGGTGAGGCGGCGTCGGCCTACGACAAGTTCGACAAGCGGATCGAGGGCTACACCAAGGTCGTACTGCACCCGTAGGGGCACCGGGCCCACGGCCGCCACACGTACCGCACGTCCGGCTCCCGCTCCTCGTTACCGGAGCCGTCCGTCCACTCCACGGCCGTGAAGCCGTGCCGCTCGTAGAAGCGGTGCGCGGGCGCGTTGACCTGGAAGGTCCACAGGGAGAGCCCTCCGGGGCTGCGCTCCTTGGCCAGGGCGACGAACCGGTCGCCGATCCTGCGCCCGCGCCACTCGGGGGCGAGGTACAGCTGGTCCAGCTCCTCGCCCTCCAGCACCATCACACCGACCACGTCCCCGTCCGCCGCCTGGGCGACCCACGTCTCCCGCGCCGGTACGAGCACCCGACGGAAGTGGTCCCGCACCTCGTCGTCGGACCGCGGCCGGACCACGCCGGGCAGCGCGGCGGCGAAGGACCGCAGCCAGACACCGGCCGCGGCCCCGGCGTCGGGGGGCAGCGCCCGGCGCAGGCGCACCGTCCGGTCACCGGTCGTCACGAGCCGGCGCCGTCCGGCACGACCGCCGTCGCGGTGATCTCCACGAGCTGTCCGGTGTACCCGAGGCAGGCCACACCGATCAGGGTCGACGCGTGCGGGCCCGCGCTCAGCCCGGACGCCTCGACCACCTCCCACACGGCGGAGAGCACCGCGGGCTCACCGCTCACGACGTACACGTCCGTCGCGACGACGTGGCCCGGATCGGAGCCCACCGCCCGCAACTGCTCCTCCAGGTTGGCGATCACCTGCCGGGCCTGACGCACCGGATCCCCCTCGCCCACCAGCCCCCCGTCGGCGTCCAGCGGGACCGACCCGGCGAGAAAGGCCAGTCGGGTGCCCGCCTCGACGACGGAGGCGTGCGCGTAGGCGGGCGGCGGGAAGAGCGTGGGGACGATGACGCGGCGGATCATGCGTGCTCCGATCAGGGAGAGGGCGGCCCCCCGATCCTGCGCGACCCGGCGAGGCGCCGCATCCGTATTTCGTCGGGCCCTCCTCGGCCGGGCCCTCCTCGGCCCCGGGACCGGGTCAGTGCCGGGCGAACTGGACGCCGGTCGGCTGGACGACGTCCGGGCGTACGGCGACGCCGTCGACGGTCAGCCGCTGGCCGTAGATGTCGGTGAGCCGGAGGGCGCCGCCGCAGCCGGTGCCGTCGGGGGAGAGGAAGTGGTTGTACTCGGTGCGGGCCAGCCGCTGCCATCCGGAGCCGGTGGCGACCTCGAGCCGGGCCAGCGGGTTGCGGTGGCCGATCGCCTGGATGCCGCACCAGTGGCTGCTGGAGCCGGTCTTGTAGCGGATCGAGAGGGTGCCGGACGTGCCGGGGCTGAGCAGGCTCCAGGTGACCTGGATCCTCCCGGCGGAGAGGCCGGCGAGTTCGGCGAAGGCCTCCCTGCTCAGGTCGAGCTGCCCGGGGGCGCAGGGCGCGGGGCACTCGTTGGTGATCCGGACCGTCACGGAGGCACCGCCGGACGCGCGGACCAGGACGTACGCCCCGCACGCCTTGGACGTCTCGTAGTCGGTGGTGTTCATCGCCGCGGTCATGCGGTCGGCGCTCGGACCGTACAGGCAGGCGCCGTCGCCGTCCCCGGCGTCGTAGTGGGTGGCGACTCCGCTGTAGGCGGTACCGGGCTTGATCCGCCCCGCCAGGGGCGCCCCGCCGGAGGCCGGGCGCGGGGCGGCCGTGGGGGCGCCGCCGCGCGACGGCCGGGCCGACGCCGTCGTCGCGGAGGGCTTCGGGGCGGACGGGGACGCGGTGGACGGCTCCGCCTGCGGTGTCCGCCCGGTCGCCGTGGACGAGGCGCTCGGCCGTGCGCCGGCACCGGAGCCGGTGGCGGCGGACGCGGACGCGGACGCGGCCCGCACGGTGTCGGATCCGCCGTCGCCGGTGAGGGCGACGACCAGCGATATGAGGAGTCCGGCGGTGGCCACGGCGACGGCCGGGACCAGCAGGCCGCGCCGCTTGCCGCGCGGACGGCGGTGGGAGGGGGATGCCACGGATGAGTCCTTACGTGGTGCGGGGGAACACACGCTTCCGACTCATCGGTCGTCACAGCCGCCGGAAAGGTTGCCGGGTTCCGGCGACCGGCCGGCTCTCCGCGGGGGTGTCCGTCACCCCGATGCGCGGGGCGCCGTCCCGGAGTGCGAAGTCCGCGTGGCCGCCCGCATCGTCACCTCCCGGAAACACGGCCGTTCACCTCCCTCCGGGAAAGCCGACTACCGTGGAGGGCACGCTTCCTCCCGCCCGGTCACCGTCGCCCGTGAGCCCGTTCCTTTCCGATGCGACCGACTGGAGCTCCGTGTCCCGTGCCCTGCCCCCGTGGCTGGCCCACGCCCTGCGCGCCCAGCGCGGACCGGTTCCGTGGAGCGCCGTCGCGCGCGGCGCGCTGGGCGGCGGACCGCTGCTGCTCGCGGCCGTTCTCGCGGGGCGGCCCACGCTCGGGGTCGTCGCCGCCATCGGCGCGATGTTCGCCGGGATCAACGACCGGCCGGGCAGCCGTCGTGCCTCCGTCGGACGCGTCGGCGGGCCCGCGCTCGCCGGGGCGGCCGGGCTGGTCCTGGGGACGTCCGCCGGGGACCACGTCCCCGCCGTCCTGCTCACCCTGCTGCTGGCCGGGCTCGGCCTGGCCGCCGGCGCGGTCAGCGCGCTCGGCCCCGTCGGCTCCTCCGTCGGCACGCAGCTGCTCGTCGGCGCCGCCGTCGGCGCCGGGATGCCGCTGCCCGAGCCGGGCTGGCAGCGGGCGCTCGCCTTCCTCGCCGGCGCGGGGTGGCTGCTCCTGCTGAGGCTCGCGCTGCCCACGCCCGGTTCGCTCGCCGGGGGTTTCCGGTTCGACGGGGAGCGGCACGCCGTCGCCGGCGTGTACGACGCCGTCGCCGCGCTGCTCGACGCCACCGGAACGGAGTCGGCCCTCGCCCGGCGCGCCGCGCTCACCGCCGCCCTCGACCACGCGCAGGACGCACTCGCCGGACCCCGGCTGCGCCGGTACGCCTCCTCCGCCGCCGAACGCCGGCTGCACGCCCGGTACGCCGCCGCCCTCCCGCTCGCCGAGGCCGCCACCGCGCTCGCCTGGGCCGGGGAGCCCGTACCGGCCCGCGCCTCCGAAGGGCCCCGGCGCCTCGCCGCCGCCGTGCGCGGCAACGCCCCCACCGGCCCGCTGCCCGCCCCCTCCCGGACCGTCCCCGCGCTGCGCGCCCTCGACGACGCCCTGCTGCGCGCCGCCGAGGCCTTCGACCGGGGCGACGGCGGTGACCTGCACGGCCGCAGGCGGTCCCGCGCCGCCGCGCTGCGGACCGTCCTCGGGGCCCGGGGCCGGGAGTACGGGCTGCGGGTCGCCCTCTGCTTCGGGGTGAGCGCCGCCCTCGCCCAGACCCTCCACCACGCCCGCTGGCACGGGCCGCACGCACACTGGTACTGGCTGCCCGCCACCGCCGTCTTCCTCGTCAAACCCGACCTCGGGCCGCTCGCCTCCCGCGTGCTGTCCCGGGCCGCCGGGACCGTCCTCGGGGCGCTCCTGTTCGCCGGCTTCGCCGCCGTGCTGCCCCGCCCGGAAGGGCTCGTCGCGCTGGTCGCGGTCAGCGGCGCGCTGATCCCCGTCGCCGCCCGGCACTTCGCCGCGCAGACCGCCGTCGTCACCGTGCTCGTCCTCGCCCTGGTGATGGCCGGCGGCGAACCCCCGGCCGCCCTCGGCCGCATCGGCGAGACCCTGCTGGCCTGCGCCGTCGTCCTGGTCGTCGGCCATCTGCCGATGCCGGGCCGGCGCGGCGGCGCCGCCATCCGCGCCCGGCTCACCGAAGCGGCCGACGCCGCCCAGGCCTACCTCGACCACGTGCTCGGCGGATCCGGCGACCGCGCCGCCCGCTGGACCCTGCGGCGCGAGGCCTACCGCACCCTCGCCGAGGCCCGTACGGCCATCGCCCTCGCCTCCGCCGAGCTCCCTCTGCTCGCCCGCCACGCGCACGGCGCCGACGAGACCGCCGCCACCCTCGAACTGCTCGTCGACACCGTCACCGCCTGCGCCGTCCACCTCGACGACACCGGCCGCACCGATCCCCGGCACGTCCGGCGGCTGGCCGACCTCGCGGACCGCGCACGGGCGCGGGGGAACGTGGCGATTCGGCTCCCCCCGGACCGGGACCGCGTCGTACGTTGACGGGATGACGCCCCCCGCCACGGAGAGCCCGGCCGACCTCGTCATCACCGGCTGCACCGTCCTCACGCACGACGACCGGGAACGGATCGGCTTCGTACCGGACGCGGCCGTCGTCGTACGCGGCGGAACCGTGGAGGAGGTGACGAGCGCGGAGGCGGCCGGGGGGCGGGCGGCCCGCGAGCGGATCGACGCACGGGGGCAGGTCGCGCTGCCCGGTCTGATCAACTGTCACACGCACGCCCCGATGGCCGCCCTGCGCGGCCTCGCCGAGGACCTGCCGACCGAGGAGTGGTTCAACGACGTCGTCTGGCCGGTCGAGTCCAACCTCACCGGGCGGGACGTCGCACTGGGGGCGCTGCTCGCCTGCGCCGAGATGATCCGGGGCGGGGTCACCTGCTTCGCCGACCACTACTTCGCCATGGACGAGGTCGCCGCCGTCGTCGCCGAGTGCGGGATGCGGGCGCTGCTGGGGGAGGCGTTCTTCTCCTCGCAGGGGGCCGGGGGGCGGGAGCGGTCGCTGGCGTTCGCGCTGCGGCACCGGGGGGCCGCCGACGGCCGCATCACCACCGCCCTCGCCCCGCACGCCCCCTACACCGTCGACGACGCCGACCTCGCCGCCACCGCGCGGCTGGCCCGCGAGCACGGACTGCCCGTGCACCTGCACGCCGCCGAGAACCGCGACCAGACCGAGGCCAGTCTCGCCCGGCACGGCGTCACCCCCGTCGAGGTGCTGCACCGCACCGGCGTCCTCGACACCGACGTGCTCATCGCCCACGGCACCGGCATCGTCGAAAGCGACCTGCCGCTGCTGGAGCGGGCGAACGGCCGTACGGCCGTGGCCACCGCGCCCCGCGGCTACCTCAAGTTCGCCTGGCCCCGCACCACGCCCGTACGCGCCCTGCGCGACATCGGCGTCCCGGTCGGACTCGCCACCGACGGCGCCGCCTCCAACAACTCCCTCGACGTGTGGGAGTCGATGGCGCTCACCTCCCTGGTCCAGAAGTCCGCCGAGGGCGATCCCCGGTGGCTCACCTCCCGGCAGGCCCTGCACCACGCCACCCTGCAGAGCGCCCGCGCGGTCGGCCTCGGCGAGAGCGTCGGGAGCATCGCCCCGGGCCGCCGCGCCGACCTCGTCCTCGTCGACCTCACCGGCCCGCACACCCAGCCCGTGCACGACCTCGCCGCGACCCTGGTGCACAGCGCGCGCGCCGCCGACGTCCGCACGACGATCGTCGACGGCCGGATCCTCATGCGGGACCGGGAGCTGCTCACGATCGACGTGCCCGAGGTGGTGCGGGAGCTGGGGGAGCGGCTGCCCGCGCTGGTCGACCGGAGCCACGGGCGGCGGATCCAGGAGTACGACATCCGACGGCACGGTCCGTGCGACGGGGGGCACGGAGGGTGACCCTGTGGTGTGATCGGCCGAGAGGTCGGTCACACGTGGCGGTGAACGGGTGTCAACTATGTCTCAGTACCGTCACCGGGCAGGGTGTTCGCCCCATGGTTGGCGTTTAACTCTACGAGTACAACGCAGCATGGAGGTGGCAGGGTGAACGGGCGAACCGTGCTCGAACGCTTTCCCGCAGGTGGACCGCGTGGCTCGTGGCCGGCGGAGGAGTTCGCCCACGCGCGGCGCCTGGAGGGCCTGCCGGCCGAGGTTGTCATGGACCTCGCGACCGACATGTTCCTGGTGATCGTCCGGGGGGACGGCGGGGGCGGGGACGCGACGGCGTAGTGGGACCGGGGGGGCGCACCTACGCGGTCACGGGGCGTGACCAGGTGGGGGCCGTCCCCGTCAGGCGGCACAGGGTGAGGTAGAGCGGTATCGGCGGCGTGTAGGGGAGCGTGCCGGCGGGGCGGTGGATCAGGCCGGGAAGGCCCGGGGCGCCGGGTGCGTCCGGAGGGCCGGGGAGGACCGCGCCGGTCGCGTAGCGGGCCGGGGCCGGCCACTCCAGGGCGTAGTCGGAATCCGCCGGGACCAGCCACCACCAGTGCGTGTCGTCGGCGTACACACAGCCCACCCGGGGCAGCCGGGGCATCACCAGCGGGCCGAAGCGGGCGGGCACCGCCACGGCGTCGCAGCCCAGGGGCGCGGTCATGCCGTCGGGGACGGGCAGCCGCCGGGGGGCGCGGGCGGCGGCGGTGTCCCGTGCGCGCTCGATTCCCACCAGCGAGTCCAGGCTCAGCACCCGGGTGCCGGGGGCGCCCGTCACGCCCGGCCCCGGGGGGTGCGCGGGTGCGGGGGGAACGGCGCCCGGTGGGCCTGGTTTTCCGCCGGGCCGCAGGACCGCTCCGGTTCGTTCGCGGTGTCGTCGTCCGGGGGGCCGGGCGGGCCCGGCTTCGGGCGGGCGCCCCAGCCCAGGTCGCCGGCCGGCTCCGCGGGACCGCGCCCGGCCTCCGCCGTGCGGCGGAGGTCGGCCCAGACCAGCAGGCCGGGACCGTTCTCGTGCGCGCCCCACGCGTGGCACAGGGTGTCGACGAGGAGCAGGCCCCTCCCGTGCTCGTCCTCCGGCTGCCCGGTGCTCGCCCGCGGCCGGTCCGGCGCGCACCCCTCGTCGCCCACGGCTATGCGCACCAGATCGCCGCCGTCGTGCAGCTCGCAGACGATGCGGCTGCTCGCCGTGTGCACGATGGCGTTGGTGACCAGTTCGGAGACGACCAGGGCTGCCGTGTCACAGGTGTCCTCGCACACCGACCACCCGGTCAGCCGCGCCCTCGTCAGGCGTCTCGCCTGAGCCGGGGAACCCGGATGGGCGGCCAGTTCGAAACGGAACCGGCGCTCGGTGGCGGACCCCGAGGGGTCGGCTCCCGAGGCGGCGCCGAGGCCGATGGACCCTGCGGCGGCGTCTGTTCCTAAGGGCGCGGACGGAATCACGCTTGCCACTATCGCCCCGCCGTGAACACTTGGCAAGTGTCACTCTGAAAAATGCAGAGTGCTGTGTGACGGTCTGGAAGGGCGTGGCACACTGCTCGCAACAGCACCCCGAGCGGCGCCAGTTGGGATCACCGAAGATCTGTTCGAATTCAAGTTCGGACGAGAAGGACTTCGAAGGGATCCCCGCGTGGCGCCGCCGGGCTGTCCGCTTTTGTTCGAGGGAGGTGGAGTGTGAGCGAACCCCGGTCCGCGCCGACGGTCGGCCAGGTCGTCCTCGGGCGACGCCTGCTGGACCTGCGGGAACGCGCGGGGCTCAAGCGCGAGGAAGCGGCCCGCGTCCTGCGTGTCGCCCCCGCCACCGTCCGCCGCATGGAGATGGCCGAGGTCGCGCTCAAGATCCCGTACCTCCAGCTCCTGCTGAAGGCGTACGGCGTCTCCGACGAGGAGGCCGACGCCTTCGTGCAACTGGCGGAGGACGCCAACCGGCCCGGCTGGTGGCAGCGCTTCCACGACATCCTGCCCGGCTGGTTCTCGATGTACGTCAGCCTGGAGGGCGCGGCCTCCCTCATCCGCAGCTACGAACCCCACTTCGTCCCCGGACTGCTCCAGACCGAGGACTACGCGCGCGGCGTGCTGCTCTCCGGGGCCGTCGGACAGACCCAGCCCGAGGAGATGGAGCGCCACGTCGACCTGCGCATGCGGCGGCAGGAACTGCTCACCCGTGAGGACGCGCCCCGGGTGTGGGTCGTGATGGACGAGACCGTGCTCCGCCGCCCGGTCGGCGGCCCGGAGGTGATGCGCGCGCAGATCGACAAGTTGCTCGAGGCCACGAAGCTGCCCCATGTGACGCTGCAGATCGCGACGTTCGCCGGTGGGCCCCACCCCGGCACGTACGGACCGTTCGTGCTGTTCCGATTCGCCGTGCCCGAACTGCCGGACATGGTCTACAGCGAGTACCTGACCGGCGCCGTCTACCTGGACGGGCGCGAGGAGGTGGCGACCCACCTCGAGGTCATGGACCGCATGGCGGCACAGGCCGCCACGGCACATCGCACGAAGGAGATCCTCCGGGACCTCCGCAAGGAGCTGTGAATGGAACTCGTGAAACCCCTGGAGTCGTTGCCCCGCCCGCGGGCACGCACCGGAAGGATCTACAACGGCATGCCCGCGCGGGAACTGGGCAGCGAGGGCTGGCACAAGCCGTGGAGCGGTGGCAACGGCGGGAACTGCCTGGAGGCGATGAAGCTCGAGGACGGCAGGATCGCCGTGCGCCAGTCCACCGACCCGGACGGGCCGGCGCTCATCTACACCTCCGCCGAGATGACGGCCTTCATCGAGGGAGCGAAGGCGGGAGAGGCGGATTTCCTGCTGTCCTGAACCTTGTTGACCGCTCTAACTTTGCGTTCGTTCCCCCTCCGACCTGGCACCGACTTGTTCGCTAACAGTTGCAGAGACTTATGGAGTCCGTCATGACCGGGCAGCACCCCGTGGAGATCGACACGAGCAGGCCGCATCCCGCGCGGATGTACGACTGGTACCTCGGGGGCAAGGACAACTATCCCGTCGACGAGGCCATGGGACGGCAGATGCTGGCCCTCGACCCCCGGGTGCCGGTGATGGCGCGGGTGAACCGCGCGTTCATGCAGCGGGCCACGCGGTGGCTGGCCGGGCAGGGGGTACGGCAGTTCCTGGACATCGGCACCGGCATCCCCACCGAGCCCAACCTGCACCAGGTGGCGCAGGGGATCGCACCCGACGCCCGTGTCGTGTACTGCGACAACGACCCCATCGTGCTGGCCCACGCGGAGGCCCTGCTGCGCGGTACGGACGAGGGGGCGACCGAGTACCTGCAGGCCGACGTGCGCGATCCGGACGCCGTCCTGGAGGGTGCGCGGAAGGTCCTCGACTTCGACCGGCCGATCGCGCTGTCGCTCATCGCGCTGCTGCACTTCGTCCCCGACGAGGACGGGGCGCACCGGCTGGTCGGGCGGCTGCTGGACGCGCTGCCCTCGGGCAGCCACCTGGTCGTCACCCACGCGACGTCCGACTTCACCCCCGAGGAGTCGAAGGCGGCCACGGAGAAGCTCAAGGCGGCGGGCGTCACCCTGGCGCTCCGCTCCCGCGAGGAGTTCACCCGCTTCTTCGACGGGTTGGACCTCGTCGAACCGGGCGTGGTGGTCCCCCACCACTGGCACCCGGAACTGGGCGACCCGGTCCCGGGCCAGGACGACGACGTGATCCCGGGCTACGGAGCGGTGGCCCGCACACCGTGACCCGCGGGAGTGGTGGGCCCCAGGCCTGACGTTCCGGCACCACTCCCGCGACGGCGGCCCGCTGCGCTGAGCGCAGCGGGCCGCCGCATGCCGTCACCCCCGCCGCCGGTTCGCACCGTCATCGGACGGTCGTACGCGGTGATCGGCGCCGGCAGCGGGCACGGGCGCATCATGGCCGTGTGCGACTCGAAGCGATCACCTGGGACCGGCTCGGCGACCTCCTCGCCGAGCGCCTGCTGGAGCTGGGGACGGCCGACGGCGGCCCCTGGCCGCGGGTCGCCCTCGACGGCGCCCCCGCCGCGCGTCCCGGAGACCTCGCCGAACGGGTCGCCGGGGC
This sequence comes from Streptomyces sp. NPDC126497, assembly GCF_040302425.1. NCBI lineage: Bacteria > Bacillati > Actinomycetota > Actinomycetes > Kitasatosporales > Streptomycetaceae > Streptomyces > Streptomyces sp. NPDC126497. Next base: position 36,236 of record NZ_JBEORT010000002.1, on the reverse strand, counting down.
GCTGCGGATCCGCGGCCGGCCCTCCCTGACCGTCGGCGCCGAGGGCTTCCTGCGGCCCGCCTCGGTCCGCCTCGAGTACGGCCACCGGGACCTGGAGTCCTACTACGACGGCTGGTACGACACCGGCGCCCTCCGGCGCGAGGTGTTCGACCCCCTGGAACCCGGCGGAAGCGGACGCGTCCTGCCGGACCTGTGGGACCCCGTCACCGACCGCGCCACCCGCAGCCCGTACGTCCGACTCCCTCCCGGGGGCGTGCTGTTGCTGTACGGCCCCCTCCTCCTGAGGCACTGGTTCCCCTTCGACCTGACCGTCCACGTCCTCCTCTCCCCGGGCGCCCTGCGCCGCCGCACCCCCGAGGCCGAGCACTGGACCCTCCCCGCCTTCGAACGCTACGAGCGGGAGACTGACCCCGCCGGCACGGCCGACGTACTGGTGCGGGCCGACGACCCCCGCCATCCGGCCTGGCGCCCCTGACCCCGGACGAACCGTGTGCGGGCCCGTGGACAGGGGTATTCCGCTCCGTTCCCCCTGCGGGCGAAGGGAGCCCGCCCATGGCGGCGCCCGTTCGTCAGGCGGGTGCCGGCGGGCGTCCCCCTATGTGTTCCACCGCCTGCGCGCCCGCCCGGCAGCCCTCCCGCGCCGCCTGCTCCGGGTCGGCGCCGGCGAGCAGGGCCGCGAGGAACGCGCCCGTGAACGCGTCGCCGGCGCCCGTGGTGTCCCGGGGCGCCGCCGGTACGGCCGGGACACGGGCGTACACCTCCCCGGACCGGGCGAGCAGCGCGCCCCCGGCCCCCTGTGTGGCCACCACCAGCGGGACGTGCCGGCTCAGCCGCGCGGCGGCGTCCGCCGGGTCGGACACCCCGGTGAGCAGGCACGCCTCGTCCCGACTGGGCAGCAGGACGTCCACGTCCCCGACCAGCGACAGGAACCGGTCGGCGCCCAGCCGCACGAGGAACCCAGCCGACGCCGGATCGAGACTCACCGGCACCCCCCGGGCCCGCGCCGCCCCGGACGCCACCGCGGCCAAGGCCCTGCCCGGCCCGGTGAACAGCAGATAGCCCGACAGGTGCAGCCGCGCCACCCCGTCCAGCAGCGCGTCCGACCAGTCACCGGGTTCCAGCCGCAGCGACGCGCCGCCGTCGGTGAGGAACGTCCGCTCGGCCGCCGCGCCCTCGTCGACCAGGCAGATCACCGTCCCCGTCGGTGCCCGTCCGTCCACGACCAGCAGCGGACGGACCCCGCAGGCGGTCAGCTCCCGCTCGTGCCAGGCCGCCGCGTCCTCGCCCACCCGTCCGAGGAGCCGCACCTCCGTACCGTTTCGCCGCGCCGCCCAGCAGGCCACATTGGCGCCCGCGCCGCCCGGCACCGTCCGGACCGCCGCCGTCGTGTCCGTCCCCGGCGCGAGCGGCCCCCGGTACCGGGCGACCACATCCGTGACCACGTCGCCGACGACCAGCAGCGCCCCGCCCCGCACGGCGTCCGTCACTCCCCGGCGGCCCAGGACGCCGCGATCCGCGCGGCCAGACGTACGTTGCCCCGGACCGCCGCCAGGTTCGCGGAGAGGGAGGCGCCGTCGGTGCGGCGGACCAGATGGCCGAGCAGGAACGGCGTGACCGCCTGGCCGGTGACGCCCTCCGCCTCGCACGCGCGCAGCGCCTCGTCGAGCACGCGCGCGTGCAGCCCGGGGTCCAACTGCTCCTCCTCGGGAACGGGGTTGGCCACGATCAGCGCCGACCCGGGCCCGCCCAGCGCGTCCTGCGCCCGCATGGCCTCTGCGACCTGCGCCGGTGTGTCCAGCCGCCAGTCCACGGGGTGCCCGGAGTCGGACAGGTAGAAGCCGGGGAAGCGGTCCGTGCCGTACCCGGCGACCGCCACCCCCAGGGTCTCCAGCCGCTGCAGGGTCGCGGGCACGTCCAGGATCGACTTCACGCCCGCGCACACCACGGTGATCCGCGTCCGCGCCAGCAGGCCGAGGTCGGCCGACTCGTCCTGGGTCACCGTCCACTCCCGGTGCACCCCGCCGAGGCCCCCGGTGGCGAACACCCGGACGCCCGCGAGCGCCGCCAGCAGGGCCGTGGCCGACACCGTGGTCGCCCCGCTCGCCCCGGCGGCCACCGCGAGCGGCAGATCACGGTGGCCCAGCTTGCGGATGCCGTCCCCGCCCGCGACCCGCTCCACCTGCTCCTCGTCCAGCCCGACCCGGGGCCGCCCGTCCAGCACGGCGATCGTCGCGGGCACCGCGCCCTCCTGCCGTACGGCCGCCTCCAGTTCCAGCGCCACCCGGAGGTTGTGCGGCCGGGGCAGCCCGTGGGCGATGATCGTGGACTCCAGGGCCACCACGGGCCGGCCCGCGGCGATCGCCTCCCGTACCTCTCCGGACACCATGAGCACCACGCGTCCGCCTCCCGTCCGTCGGCTCTCCCTCATCCCTGGCGGGCCGGGCGCCGGGTCAAACCCCCTTGCGCACCCTCATGGACGTCGCGGAGGCTGGGAGCCATGACGGACCACACGACCCGCCTCGACCACATCGTCCTATGGGTGAGCGATCCCCTCGCCGCCGCCGGTTTCTACGAGAAGGCCGTGGGCCTGGAGCCCGTCAGGCTCACCGCGTACTCCGCCGGTGAGGCGCCGTTCCCCTCGGTGCGGGTCAACGAGGAGACGATCCTCGATCTCATGCCGCGGGCCAAGGCGGAGCGCATGGGCATGGTCCCCGGTGCCGCGGAGAGCTCGGGGCATCCGGTCAACCACGTCTGCCTGTCGCTGACGGCCTCGGACTTCGACGCCCTGCGCAGCCGGCTGGAGGAGGGCTCCGTGCCGGTGTCGGACGTCTCCCGCGACTCCTTCGGGGCACGGGGAGCGGCCCGGCGCAGCTTCTACTTCCGGGATCCGGACGGCAACGTGTTCGAGGCGCGGCACTACGACTGACCGGAGGCCCCGCGCCGCCCGTGCCGGTGCCCCGCATACCGGGGAGCGCCTCCCGGGCATGCGGGGCACCGGAGAGGCGCGACTGCCCGCGGCGGGCGGGAGGGTCAGAACAACGGCTCGGGGAGAACGCCCTCCAGGGCGAGCAGACGGCGCTTCGTCTCCAGCCCGCCGCCGAACCCGCCGATGCCCCCGCCGCTCTCCACCACCCGGTGGCACGGCACGACCACCGGCAGCGGATTCGCGCCCATCGCCATGCCCACGGCCTGCGCCGCGCCGGGCTGACCGACCCGCCGGGCCAGGTCGCCGTACCCGACGACCGAGCCGAACGGCACCCCGGCGGCCAGCTCCCGCAGCACCTCGCGGGGGAACCCCGAGACCAGTGACCAGTCCAGCGGCAGCCCGAAGTCCCGTCGCCGGCCCGCGAAGTACGCCTCGACCTGGCGTATCGCCTCGGCGAGCAGCGGGGAGCCGGGCTCCTCCACGGGCTCGGCGCCGAGCCGCGCCGCCAGCCGCTCCAGCGCGCCGCCGCGCGCCTCGCCGGTGGCGTGGAAGACGACGTTGACCAGGCCCTCACGGGTCGCGGCGAGCAGCAGCGGGCCGACGCCGGTGCCGACGACGGCCCACACCACCCGCTGCCCGTGCCTCCCCTGGCTGTCCACGCGCACCACGGTACGACCCGCCACCGACAACGTCCCCCGGGCGCGGGCGGACGCCTCAGCCGCGCACCGCGTCCCGCACCACGTCGGGCGCGTCGGTGATGATCCCGTCGACCCCGAACCCGGCGACCCGCCGGGCGGCGGCCGCGTCGTTCACGGTCCAGGTGCACACCTCCAGCGGCTTGCCGTGCGCTCCCTCGAAGGCGTGCACGGCGGCGACGTAACCGGGGCGGAGAGGGACCCGTGCGAGGGATTGATCCGGTCGGTGAAGGCCGCGTACGCGGGCAGGTCCGCCACGGGCGGCGTCCCGGGGAAGGCGGTCCTCAGCGCGGGCCGCAGCTCGTGGACCTTCCGTACGCTGTCCGCGCTGAAGCCCTGCACGACCAGCCGGTTCCGCACGTGCCGGCGGTCCAGCCGGCCCTCGTCGTCCAGCACCTCGGGGATCTCCCGCTCCACGCCGGGATACAGCCGGGGGTTCTTGATCTCCAGCAGCAGCTTCTGCCGGTGGCGCTCGACCCGGTGCACGAACTGTTCCAGCGTCGGCACGCGCGCGCCCGCGTACGCGGGGCCGAACCAGCTGCCCGCGTCCAGCCGGGCGATCTCCGCGGCGGCGAAGTCCCTCACCTTCCACGGCGCCCGGCCGGGGAACACCTCCTCCACGTCGGTGGTGCGCCGCAGACTGCCGTCGTGCAGGACGACGAGCTCACCGTCCCTGGTGCGCTGGACGTCGTTCTCCACCCAGTCCACGCCGGGCGCGGCCGCCTCGTCGACGGCCGCCAGGGTGTTCTCGGGCGCGTACGCGGACGCGCCCCGGTGAGCCGTCACCAGGGGCCGCGCGGAGTCCTCCACGGCCCGCGCGGGGGAGGGGAGGGGGAACAGCAGGGCGGCGGTTCCCGGGAACGCGGTGGCCGGGGCGGCGACGGCGCGTGCGCGCATGCGTACTCCTCGCGCCGGACGCTCACGGTCGGTTCCACTGTGACAGCAGAGGGTGGACGCGGGGCGGGCGCGGAGCGGACAGGGATTGAACGGTGTCGTCCGGATTCCGCACACTGGTGCCGCACATGTGGGGCGAGGACGTGTTTCTTCGCGGGGAAGTCGTTCGGCCGTTCCGGTGGGGTCATACTCTCTGCCTCATCCCTGGCCGCCGTCACGGCGCCGGGAGGGGGGCTGTATCGGGACGTTGTGGAACACACAGGGCGGGAAGGGCAGCCGCGCATGCAGGGCACGGTCGACGGATTCAGCTACGGTCTGGTCACACCGCTGGTGGCCTTCCTCATGGCCTGTCTCGGCGGCGCCCTGGGACTGCGCTGCACCGCCAGGGCCCTCAGGGCGCCCCGTTCCTGGCGCCCCGGCTGGCTCGCCCTGGGGACCGCGGCCATCGGGTCGGGCATCTGGACGATGCACTTCGTCGCGATGACCGGCTTCACGATCGAGGGCACGCCGATCCACTACGACCGGCCGATGATGTTCGCGAGCCTGGCCGTCGCCCTCGCCATGGTGGGCGTCGGGATCTTCATCGTCGGCTACCGGGGCGCCTCCGGGACGGCCCTGTTCACCGGGGGCACCATCACCGGCCTCGGCGTCGCCTCGATGCACTACCTCGGCATGGCCGGCATGAGCCTCGACGGACGCCTGGAGTACGACGTCCTCACCGTCGCCGCGTCGGTGGTCGTCGCCGTGGCCGCCGCCAGCGCCGCCCTGTGGGCGGCCGGACAGGTGCGGGGCTTCCTGTGGAGCGTGGGTGCCAGCCTCGTCATGGGGCTCGCCGTCACCGGGATGCACTACACCGGCATGGCCGCGCTCGAGGTGCACGTCCACGGAACGGCCGACCCCGCGGCGGGGGAGCCGGCGGCCGCCCTGCTCGGGCCGATGATGGTCGGACCGCTCGCCTTCCTCGTCCTCGCGGGCGTCGTGGTGCTCTTCGATCCACTGGTGATCGCCGGCGGGTCCGCCGCGCTCCCCGCCGAGGACAAGCCCGGCGTCCCCGCCCACTCCCCGGCCCACCATTCCCCGGTACGCCCGCGGCTGCGGGCCCGCGGCCCCGTGGAACACCGCTCCCGGGCCCCGCAGCGCCACTGAACCGGCCCCGTTGTCAGTGGGGGGCCGTACGGTGGATGACATGCGGCCCGTTTCCCAGATCGAACGCACGGTGGCGCCCTTCGAGGTCGTCAGTCCCTACCAGCCGAGCGGTGACCAGCCGGCGGCCATCGCCGACCTCGCCCGGCGCATCGAAGCGGGTGAGAAGGACGTCGTCCTGCTCGGCGCGACCGGCACCGGCAAGTCCGCCACCACCGCGTGGATGATCGAGAAGCTCCAGCGCCCCACCCTGGTCATGGCGCCGAACAAGACCCTGGCCGCCCAGCTGGCCAACGAGTTCCGCGAGCTGCTGCCGAACAACGCGGTCGAGTACTTCGTCTCGTACTACGACTACTACCAGCCCGAGGCGTACGTCCCGCAGTCGGACACCTACATCGAGAAGGACTCCTCGATCAACGAGGAGGTCGAGCGGCTGCGCCACTCCGCGACCAACTCGCTGCTCACCCGCCGCGACGTCGTGGTGGTCGCCTCCGTCTCCTGCATCTACGGCCTGGGCACCCCCCAGGAGTACGTGGACCGCATGGTCCCGCTGCGCGTCGGCGACGAGCACGACCGCGACGAGCTGCTGCGCCGCTTCGTGGACATCCAGTACACGCGCAACGACATGGCCTTCACCCGCGGCACCTTCCGCGTCCGCGGCGACACCATCGAGATCTTCCCGGTCTACGAGGAGCTCGCCGTCCGCATCGAGATGTTCGGCGACGAGATCGAGGCGCTGTCCACGCTGCACCCGCTCACCGGCGAGATCATCAGCGACGACCGGCAGCTGTACGTCTTCCCGGCCTCCCACTACGTCGCGGGCCCCGAGCGGCTGGAGCGCGCGGTGGGCGACATCGAGAAGGAACTCGGCGAGCGCCTGACCGAGCTGGAGCGGCAGGGCAAGCTCCTGGAGGCCCAGCGCCTGCGCATGCGCACCACGTACGACATCGAGATGCTCCGCCAGATCGGCTCCTGCTCCGGCGTGGAGAACTACTCGATGCACTTCGACGGCCGCTCGCCCGGCTCCCCGCCCAACACCCTGCTGGACTACTTCCCCGACGACTTCCTCCTCGTCATCGACGAGTCGCACGTCACGGTCCCGCAGATCGGAGCCATGTACGAGGGCGACGCCTCCCGCAAGCGCACCCTCGTCGACCACGGCTTCCGGCTCCCCTCGGCCCTGGACAACCGGCCGCTGAAGTGGGAGGAGTTCCAGGAGCGCGTCGGCCAGACCGTCTACCTGTCGGCCACCCCCGGCCAGTACGAGCTCTCCCGCTCGGACGGCTTCGTCGAGCAGATCATCCGTCCCACCGGCCTCGTCGACCCCGAGGTCGTGGTCAAGCCCACCGAGGGCCAGATCGACGACCTGGTGCACGAGATCCGCACCCGCGTGGAGAAGGACGAGCGCGTCCTGGTCACCACGCTCACCAAGAAGATGGCCGAGGACCTCACCGACTACTTCCTGGAACTCGGCATCCAGGTGCGCTACCTGCACAGCGACGTCGACACCCTGCGCCGGGTCGAGCTGCTGCGGGAGCTGCGCAGCGGCGAGTACGACGTCCTGGTCGGCATCAACCTGCTGCGCGAGGGCCTCGACCTGCCCGAGGTCTCCCTGGTGGCCATCCTCGACGCCGACAAGGAGGGTTTCCTGCGCTCGGGCACCTCCCTGATCCAGACCATCGGCCGCGCGGCGCGCAACGTCTCCGGCCAGGTCCACATGTACGCGGACAGGATCACCCCGGCGATGGAGAAGGCCATCGACGAGACCAACCGCCGCCGGGAGAAGCAGATCGCGTACAACCGGGAGAAGGGCATCGACCCGCAGCCCCTGCGCAAGAAGATCAACGACATCGTCGCCCAGATCGCCCGCGAGGACATCGACACCGAGCAGCTGCTCGGCTCGGGCTACCGCCAGGCCAAGAAGGAGGGCGGCGGGGCCAAGGCGCCCGTGCCCTCGCTCGGGGCCAAGGGCGCGAAGGGCGCCAGGGGCAGGGCCGCCGAGGCGGCGCCGACCGACCGCCCCGCCGCCGAACTCGCCGGGCAGATCGAGGAACTCACCACGCGGATGCGGGCCGCCGCGGCCGACCTGCAGTTCGAGATCGCGGCACGGCTGCGCGACGAGGTGTCCGAGATGAAGAAGGAACTCCGGCAGATGCAGGAGGCCGGCCTGTCCTGACGGCCGTGTACGCGGTGTGTTGCAAGACCGACACAAAGTGCGGTCCCGGGTACGTCGCCGTCGGTGCCCCTGCGTAGGGTTCTGGGCAACCGCGAACGCGCGGCAACAGGGGAAGTCCGAGAGGGGAATCAGCGCGTGACCGTCAACATGACCAAGGGTCAGGCCATCAGTCTGCAGAAGAACGACGGCGGCAGCCTGTCCGCGGTGCGCATGGGTCTCGGCTGGCAGGCGGCTCCCCGTCGCGGCCTGTTCGGCTCGCGCACCCGGGAGGTCGACCTGGACGCCTCCGCCGTCCTGTTCGCGGACAAGCAGCCGGTCGACGTCGTCTTCTTCCGCCACCTGGTGAGCGACGACGGCTCCGTGCGCCACACCGGCGACAACCTCGTCGGCGGTGTCGGCCAGGGCGGCGACGACGAGGCCATCCTCGTCGACCTCTCGCGCGTCCCGGTCCACATCGACCAGATCGTCTTCACCGTGAACTCCTTCACGGGCCAGACCTTCCAGGAGGTGCAGAACGCGTTCTGCCGCCTCGTCGACGAGACCAACGGCCAGGAACTCGCCCGCTACACGCTGGCCGGCGGTGGCGCCTACACGGCCCAGATCATGGCGAAGGTGCACCGTTCCGGCACCGGCTGGACGATGACGGCCCTGGGCAACCCGGCCAACGGCCGCACCTTCCAGGACCTGATGCCGGCGATCCTGCCGGTCCTCTAGGCCGTATCCGGCCCACCAACGCGACACAGGGGGACGAAGGCGATGACGGTCGAGCTGGTGCGGGGGCAGAACCACCCGCTCTCCCGGTCCCGTCTGGAGATCCGGATCTCGGCCGGCACACCGGTCGTGGCCGCGGCCGCACTCGGCGACGGGAACGGCCGGATCCACGGAGCGGAGTGGGTGGCCCACCCGGGCGCGCCCACCCGGCCCGGCCTGGAGGTGTCGCGTCAGGCGGCCGCCGACCACCGTCTCGCGGTGGACCTGGACGCCATGACGGACGCGGTGCACCGCGTCAGCGTGCTGCTCGCCCTGCCCGCCCCGGGCGGCGGCCCGGGACCCGTCCGGTTCGGCGCCGTCGCGGCCCCCTTCGTCGCCGTCACCGGCCCGGACGGCGAGGAGATCGCCAGCTACACCATCACGGGTCTGGAGGCGGAGTCGGCCGTCGTCGCACTGGAGCTCTACCGGCGGCAGGACGCCTGGAAGGTGCGTGCCGTCGGCCAGGGCTACGCGGGCGGTCTGGCCGACCTCCTCACCGACCAGGGCCTGCCCGAGGCGGTGCGGCTCGCGGGCGCCGTCCACGAGGCGGTCGCGCGGGGCCTCGCCCGCTCCGTGCAGGCGCCCCCGTCCCGGCCGGCCGACGGCGACCGCTCCCGTCGGCCCGCTGCCCCCGCCCCCGACCAGGGCGCCACCGCGCCGCAGGGCGTCCCAGGCCCCGTACCGCCGTCGTACGGCGGACAGCCGGCCGGCGGTCCGGGACCGGGCGGACCGCAGCCGTCGTACGGCGGCACCGGTGCAGCGGACCCCGTTGCCGCCGGCGGCCCGATCGACTACAGCCACCCCCGCCGGCAGACCTCCGCTCCGCCGCCCCCGCCCGCCGCTCCGCCGGCCCGGCCCGGACAGCCCGCGCAGCCGGTCGCCGGGGACGCGACCGGCTGGTCCATGGAGGAGCGGCTCTACAACCAGGTCTGGGGCATGTTCGAGGACCTGGCACGCACCGCCGCCGCCTACCGCAGCGCCGTGGACTTCGCCGAGTCCCGCATGGACAAGGAAATGGAGCAGGCGCTGTCCGATCCGCGCAGCCGGATCGGCGGCCAGGGCGACGCCGCGCGCGAGGCCGCCCGGGCCCGGTGCGCACACCTCGTCGACCAGGCACGCGAAGTCCTCGACCGGGACCTCGCCCAGCTCGTCGCCGAGACCGACGTCGTCGAACCCGCGCTGCCCTGTGCCTTCGCCCGCTGGGACAACCCCGTCTGGCACGCCTACCGGGTGCCGATGGAGATACCCATGGCACTGCGCCTGGGCGACCTCCGGCTGCCCGAGGCCGACCGGATCCGCATCCCGATGCTGCTCCGGCTGCCGCTGGAGCGCGGTCTGTGGATCGACGGCGGACGGGCCGATCCGGTCGACGGGACGTTCACCGACTCCCACGACATGCGGCACCTCGCCCTGGAGACGGCGGTGTCGCACGCGGCCCGGCTGCTCGCCGTCCACCCGGCGGGCGAGTTCACCGTGCACGTCATCGACCCGGCCGGAGCCGGGGCGCGGGCGCTGGCACCGCTGACCCGGACCGGTGTGCTGGCGGCCCCGCCCGCCCAGGGCGCCGCCGGCGTGGCGGAGGTGCTGGGCCGGCTCACCCAGCGGGTCGACCTGGTGCAGATGGCGCTGCGCGGAGGCGCCCCGGACGCGCTGCCGCCGGGCTTCGACACCTCCCAGCAGCTTTTGATCGTCAACGACTTCCCGCACGGCTTCGACGACCGGGCCGTGAACCAGTTGCGCTACCTCGCCGACGAGGGCCCGTCGGTCGGGGTCCATCTGATGATGGTCGCCGACCGCGAGGAGTCCGCGGGCTACGGTCCGCTGCTGGATCCGCTGTGGCGCTCGCTGCTGCGACTGACTCCCGTGCCCGACGACCATCTGGCCGACCCGTGGGTCGGCCACGCCTGGACGTACGAGCCGCCGGCCGTGCCGACGGGCAGCCAGGTCCTCCACCAGGTGCTCACCCGGGTCGCGCAGGCCCGCCGCGCGTGGGGCGGATGACCGCTCCGCACCCTTTCACCAAGCTCGCGTAAAGCTCTCCTACCTGCGTCTTTGTATTTTTCTTTACTCTTCCCTTTACCAGCCCTTGGAGGTTGGGTACTGTTGACCGCACGGAGGGGAGTACTCCCTGTCTGTGCGGCGACCCCGTCAATACGGATCAGGCCAGATCCCGGGGCGTCGGCCCGAAGGACCGTCCGGACGCTGTCGAGCGCCGGAGGCCCGGGTGGAAGAGACCTCCGGCAGCGACGACGCTGACATTGCCTGTGTGACGTATCTGCCGGAGGCGTAGTGGATGTTTCCCTGACCCTGTGGGTCCTGACCGTCGTGGGCCTCGGTGCCCTCATCGCAGTCGACTTCTTCATCGGCCGCAAACCGCATGACGTATCCGTCAAGGAAGCCGGGATCTGGACCATCGTCTGGATCGTCCTGGCCGGGCTCTTCGGGCTCGGCCTGCTGATCTGGGGCGGAGGACAGGCCGGAGGCGAGTTCTTCGCCGGCTACATCACCGAGAAGTCGCTGAGCGTCGACAACCTCTTCGTCTTCGTCCTGATCATGGCGAAGTTCGCGGTGCCGTCGCAGTACCAGCAGCGGGTGCTCCTCGTCGGTGTCCTCATCGCCCTGGTGCTGCGCGCGATCTTCATCGCCGCCGGCGCCGCGATCCTCGCCAGCTTCTCGTGGGTGTTCTACATCTTCGGCGCCTTCCTGATCTGGACCGCCTGGAAGCTCATCCAGGAGGCCCGGGCCGACGGGGAGGACGAGGAGTTCGAGGAGAACAAGCTGCTCAAGGCCGCCGAGCGCCGCTTCGGCGTGGCCGACCGGTACCACGGCACCAAGCTGTGGATCGAGCAGAACGGCAAGCGGGTCATGACCCCGATGCTCGTCGTCATGCTCGCCATCGGCACCACGGACGTCCTGTTCGCGCTCGACTCGATCCCCGCGATCTTCGGCCTGACCCAGGACCCGTACATCGTGTTCACGGCGAACGCGTTCGCGCTGATGGGCCTCAGGCAGCTGTACTTCCTCATCGGCGGCCTGCTGAAGAAGCTGGTCCACCTGTCCTACGGCCTGTCGATCATCCTCGGCTTCATCGGCGTGAAGCTGGTACTGCACGCACTGCACGAGTCCGGGGTGCACGTGCCCGAGATCAGCATCCCGGTCTCGCTGGGCGTCATCTGCGGGGTCCTGATCGTCACCACGATCACCAGCCTGCGGGCCTCCCGCAAGCAGGCGGAGGCCGAGGCGGCGGCAGGCCGGGACGGGGGCCCCGTGAAGAACGACATCGACGTCTGACCCCGTCGGACGCCGGAGCGCCGGCACCGGGAGCGGAGGTCGGCCCATCGCCGGCCACCGCTCCCGGTCCTGCCCGCTCCACCCCGCGCCGCCTGCCGGCGCCCCCGAATGCGACTCGTACGAGGAGGCCATGCGTGACCATGATGACCCCGAGACGATCAGGATCGCGGAGCGGAGGGGCGCGCCGTGCGGAGGTGGTGCCCCCCGCGCCCCCCACGGTCGGCCGGTGGTCGGAGGGCCGCGGCGAGGTGCGCCGCCCGTTCACGTCTGCGACGATCGCCCCATGACCGCTCGGCTCAGGTCACTCGCGGCACAGTGGACGATCCTGGTGCCGGTGCTCGCCGTCATCCTGCTGGTCCTGACCTGGGGACGGGGACTGCCCGGCTGGGTCGTCGTCCTGGTGACCGCGGTCCTCGCGGGGTCCGTGCTGGCGGCCGTGCACCATGCCGAGGTGGTCGCGCACCGGGTCGGTGAGCCCTTCGGCTCCCTGGTCCTCGCGGTCGCCGTCACCGTCATCGAGGTGGCGCTGATCGTCACGCTGATGCTGGACGGCGGGGACAAGAGCGCGACGCTCGCCAGGGACACCGTGTTCGCGGCCGTGATGATCACCGTCAACGGAATCCTCGGACTGAGCCTGCTGGTGGGCTCACTGCGCCACGGCACGGCGGTGTTCAATTCGGAGGGCACCGGCGCGGCCCTCGCCACGGTCGCGACGCTGGCGACCCTCAGCCTCGTGCTGCCGACGTTCACCACGAGCAAGCCGGGTCCGGAGTTCTCCACCGTGCAGCTCACGTTCGCGGCGGTCTCCTCACTGACCCTCTACGCCCTGTTCGTGGCGACCCAGACCGTCAGACACCGCGACTACTTCCTGCCGGTCGCCAGACAGAGCGAGCCGGACGCCTCCCAGGAGGAGCACGCCGAGGCGCCCTCCACGCGCACCGCCCTGATCAGCCTCGGGCTGCTGGGCCTGGCCCTGGTCGGAGTGGTCGGACTGGCCAAAGGGGTCTCGCCCACGATCGAGTCCGGGGTGGAGGCCGCCGGACTACGCCACTCCGTCGTCGGTGTGATCATCGCCCTGCTGGTCCTCCTCCCGGAGACCATCGCCGCGGTGCGCGCCTCGCGCCGCAACCAGGTGCAGACCAGCATGAACCTCGCGCTCGGCTCGGCGATGGCCAGTATCGGTCTGACCATCCCCGCCGTCGCGCTGGCCTCCCTCTGGCTCCCCGGACCACTCGTCCTCGGCCTCGGCAACACCCACATGGTGCTGCTCGCCCTGACCATGGTGGTGGGCGCGCTGACCGTGGTCCCCGGGCGGGCCACGCCCCTCCAGGGAGGCGTGCACCTGGTGCTCCTCGCGGCCTATCTGGAGCTGGCGATCAACCCCTAGCGGGGAGGCACGGGCCGTCCGGGGAGCGGGTTGCCCGGACGGCCCGCGAGCGGTGCAGGGAAGCGCCCGGGACACGGCCGCACGGTCGTCCGGTGCCGGGCGGGCCGGGGTCCACAGGACTCGACGGCCGTGTGCCGCACCGTGATACACCGGGTCCGAGCAGCGGTTCCGCCGAGGACCGCCCCACCCCGACGGACCGGAGGAACCGTGCCCCGCAACCTGGCCGACGCCCCCATCATGATCCTCAACGGACCCAACCTGAACCTGCTGGGACAGCGCCAGCCGGAGATCTACGGCTCCGACACGCTCGCCGACGTGGAGGCGATGTGCGCCGAGGCGGCGGCCGCGCGGGGCGGCACGGTGGACCTGCGCCAGTCCAACCACGAGGGCCGGTTGGTGGACTGGATCCACGAGGCACGGCTGGACCACTGCGGGATCGTCATCAACCCCGGCGCCTACTCGCACACCTCCGTCGCGATCCTGGACGCCCTCAACGCCTGCGACGGCCTGCCCGTGATGGAGGTCCACATCTCCAACATCCACCGGCGCGAGTCCTTCCGGCACCACTCCTACGTCTCCCTGCGCGCCGACGGGGTCATCGCGGGCTGCGGGGTGCAGGGGTACGTGTTCGCGGTGGAACGGATCGCGGCACTGGCCGGCCCGGGAACGGCCGAGGCATGAGCCGCGTTCACCAGCCCCGCGCGCGCCACTTCGGCAGGTGCGGGCGCTCCGCGCCCAGGGTGGTGCCGTTGCCGTGCCCGGGAGAGACCGCTCAGCCGCCGCTGACGAGCTCCCGGGCCCTGGCCACGACCTCGGGCGTCGCCGTGGCCAGGGAGCCGCTGTCGTACGGCGGCTGGGGGTCGTACTCGGTGAGGAGCTGAATGGCCCGGGCGGTGAGTTCGTCGCTCAGCAACGCGCACAGCCCCAGGGCCAGGTCGATGCCGGCGGAGATCCCGGCCGCCGTGATGATCTTGTCGTGCCGGACGACGCGTTCCGCGGTGTAGGTGGCGCCGAACGTCTCCAGGTCGTCCATCGCCAGCCAGTGGGTGGTCGCGGTCCGCCCGTTGAGCAGCCCCGCTGCCCCGAGGATGAGCGCCCCGGTACAGACCGAGGTGGTGAAGCGGGTCGTCCCGTGAATCCGGCGCACCCAGTCGATGAACTCCGTGTTGTTCAGCATCAGTCGCGCCCCCGCACCGCCCGGGACGAGCAGCACGTCGCAGGACTCGACCTCCGTGTACCGGGTGGGCACGTTCACCCGCATGGCGCCCAGCACGTCGGCGATCCGCCCCGGTTCGGGCGCGACGAAGCGCACCCGGGCGTCGGGGACGTTCGCCAGGAGCTGGTACGGGCCGATGGCGTCGAGCGGCTCGAAGAGCCTGAAGAGCGGGATCACGATGTCCATGCCGGGGAGCCTATGCAGGCATCTGCGTTGCCTGAGGACACATCTGCTGACATGTCCAGGCATCGCGGCAAATTCACGAGAACGGGTGCCGGGCGGTCTCGGCCCGGCGCGACCAGCCGGCCGCCGTGCTGCCGTCGCCTGGTGCACGGCATCGGGGCATCCGGGGAGGGCCGGACCGGTTGCGCCGCCGCTGACACCGCACATCTCCACAGAAGACAGGCGGAGGAGCAGGGCCCCAGGGCGCGGGGTGGTACGCGGCGATGTCGTGCGGCGGGTACTCACACGGGATGCCGGTGCGGCCGACGTACAGGATCGCGTTGACGATCCGGAGGCATCCGTTCGCGTCCTCGACTGGCTTCTGACGGCCGTCGCGGCGGGTGCGGGGCTCTTCGGCCGGCCGTTCCCGTGCGGTGGCCGCCGGCTCCGACCGACTGCCGGGGACGCGGCTGTTCCCCAGGGGGCGCCGGGGCGGCGATGCCGCCGGCCTACCAGCCCCGCTCGTGCCACTCGCCGAGGTGGGGCCGCTCGGCGCCGAGCGTGGTGTCGTTGCCGTGGCCGGGGTAGATCCAGGTCTCGTCCGGGAGGACGAAGACCTTCGCCTCCAGGTCCGACATCAACGACGTGAAGTCCTCGGGGCGTGTGGTCCTTCCAGGACCCCCCGGGAAGAGGCAGTCCCCGGTGAACACATGGGGATGCCCGTGGGGATCGTCGTAGACGAGGGCGATCGAGCCGGGTGTGTGCCCGACCAGATGGCGGGCGGTGAGCTCCACCCGCCCCACGCGGACGGTGTCGCCGTCGTCGACCATCACGTCGGTCGGCACCGGGATGCCCGCGGCGTCCTCCCGGCCCGCGTGGGTGCGGGCGCCGGTGGCCGCGACCACCTCGGCGAGCGCCTGCCAGTGGTCGCCGTGCCGGTGGGTGGTGACGACGGAGGCGATGCCGTCGTCACCGATCGTCCCCAGCAGGGTCCCCGCGTCGTCGGCCGCGTCGATCAGCAGCTGCTCGTCGGTGGCCCGGCAACGCAGCAGATAGGCGTTGTTGTCCATGGGGCCGACCGCGACCTTGGTGATCATCAGGTCCTTGAGTTCGTGCACGTCGGCTGGGCCGCCGACCGTCACCCGACCGCTGTACGTCATGACCGTCAGCCTATAGCGGGAACCCGCGCCGGACAGCCTAGAGCGGGGGGAGCGACGGAAGGGCCCCACCCTTCACCGTCAGTGCGGCGCCGTCCCGGCGGCCGGCCAGCCAGCCGAGCAGGTCGGCGGCGGTCCCCTCGACCGCGACCGGACCGCCGTCCGCCCCGCCGCCGGTCGTCCAGGTCCGGCCGTCCGCGGTGGCCAGCGAGGTCGGGGGAACGTCCTGGTGTCCGTCGAACCGCGCCGCCAGGAAGGCGATCTCCCGCTCCGTGAAGTCCGCCGGCAGGTCCTCCAGCTCGTAGCCGATCCCGAGGTCCACGTGGTGCAGCTCCACCTCGACCCACCGCCGGAACGGCACCCGCTCCGCCCGGTCCGTGACCCCGTTGCGCAGCTCCACCGTGCGCGACCAGTCCGCCGGGGCGGCGCCCGCCGCGCGGAAGCGCTCCCCGCTCTCCCGCAGATCGGCGAGGTGCGCGGCGAGGGGGCGCGGCGCGCCCCGCTCGATGTCGGCGTCGCGGGCCTCGCCGGACACGTACATGGGGCGGCCCTCGAGGACGTTCACCAGGGCGTCCGCGTTGCGTGCCAGGTGGGCCAGCACATGACCGCGGGTCCAGCCGGGCAGCCGTGACGACTGGGTCACAGCCGCGTCGTCCAGCGCGGTGACCGCGGTGAGCAGCCGCTCGGTCGCCTTGTGTACAGACGCCAGGTCATCAGCGTGATCAATCATGGTGCCGACCCTAGCCTCGTCACCTCATCGGGTGAAGGTGGCGGAGTCCCGCCCTGAATCGAATGTACGTGCCATAAGGTCGGACGCGGCGTCGGGCATGCTGG
Organism: Streptomyces sp. NPDC126497; assembly: GCF_040302425.1. Lineage (NCBI taxonomy): Bacteria > Bacillati > Actinomycetota > Actinomycetes > Kitasatosporales > Streptomycetaceae > Streptomyces > Streptomyces sp. NPDC126497. Next base: position 19,605 of record NZ_JBEORT010000002.1, on the reverse strand, counting down.
AGAGCCGGGGTTTGTTGACAACCCGTGAATCCGAACCGGCGTTGTCAGTGGCTCCCCCTAGTCTGAGGAAGACAGGGGCTCCGTCCCTGTCACTTCTCTCAAGAAAGGTGCGGACCGGCGTGGCCGACCGTCTCATCGTCCGTGGAGCGCGCGAGCACAACCTCAAGAACGTCTCGCTCGACCTCCCGCGCGACTCGCTCATCGTCTTCACGGGCCTGTCGGGGTCGGGCAAGTCCTCGCTGGCCTTCGACACCATCTTCGCCGAGGGGCAGCGGCGCTACGTGGAGTCGCTCTCCTCCTACGCCCGGCAGTTCCTCGGCCAGATGGACAAGCCGGACGTCGACTTCATCGAGGGCCTCTCCCCGGCGGTCTCCATCGACCAGAAGTCGACCTCCCGCAACCCGCGCTCCACGGTCGGCACCATCACCGAGGTCTACGACTACCTGCGCCTGCTCTTCGCGCGCATCGGCAAGCCGCACTGTCCCGAGTGCTCCCGGCCGATCTCCCGGCAGTCGCCGCAGGCCATCGTCGACCGGGTCCTGGAACTGCCCGAGGGCAGCCGCTTCCAGGTGCTCTCCCCGCTGGTGCGCGAGCGCAAGGGGGAGTTCGTCGACCTCTTCTCCGAACTCCAGACCAAGGGCTACTCCCGCGCCCGGGTGGACGGCGAGACGGTCCAGCTCTCCAGCCCGCCCACGCTGAAGAAGCAGGAGAAGCACACCATCGAGGTGGTCGTGGACCGCCTCACGGTCAAGGACAGCGCCAAGCGCCGCCTCACCGACTCCGTGGAGACCGCCCTCGGCCTGTCCGGCGGCATGGTCGTGCTCGACTTCGTCGACCTCCCCGAGGACGACCCCGAGCGCGAGCGCATGTACTCCGAGCACCTGTACTGCCCGTACGACGACCTGTCCTTCGAGGAGCTGGAGCCGCGCTCCTTCTCCTTCAACTCGCCCTTCGGCGCCTGCCCCGAGTGCACGGGCATCGGCACGCGCATGGAGGTCGACCCCGAACTGATCGTCCCCGACCCGGAGAAGAGCCTCGACGAGGGCGCCATCCACCCGTGGTCGCACGGCCACACCAAGGACTACTTCGACCGCCTGATCGGCGCCCTCGCGGAGGCGCTGGGCTTCCGCACCGACATCCCGTTCGCGGGCCTGCCGCAGCGTGCCAAGAAGGCCCTGCTGCAGGGTCACAGGACCCAGGTCGAGGTCCGCTACCGCAACCGCTACGGGCGTGAGCGCCGGTACACCACGGCCTTCGAGGGCGCCGTCCCCTTCGTCAAGCGCCGGCACAGCGAGGCCGAGAGCGACACCAGCCGGGAGCGCTTCGAGGGCTACATGCGCGAGGTGCCCTGCCCCACGTGCGAGGGCACCCGTCTGAAGCCGGTCGTCCTCGCCGTCACGGTCATGGGCAAGTCCATCGCCGAGGTCTCCGGGATGTCCATCAGCGACTGCGCGGACTTCCTGGGCGAGCTGAGGCTCACCGACCGCGACAAGAAGATCGCCGAGCGCGTGCTCAAGGAGGTCAACGAGCGGCTGCGGTTCCTGGTCGACGTCGGCCTGGACTACCTCTCGCTCAATCGCGCGGCGGGCACCCTCTCCGGCGGCGAGGCCCAGCGCATCCGCCTGGCCACCCAGATCGGCTCCGGACTCGTCGGCGTGCTCTACGTCCTCGACGAGCCCTCCATCGGCCTGCACCAGCGCGACAACCACCGCCTCATCGAGACCCTGGTCCGGCTGCGCGACATGGGCAACACGCTCATCGTCGTGGAGCACGACGAGGACACCATCAAGGTCGCCGACTGGATCGTCGACATCGGCCCCGGCGCCGGCGAGCACGGCGGCAAGGTCGTGCACAGCGGCTCCCTCAAGGAGCTGCTCGCCAACGCCGAGTCGCAGACCGGCCAGTACCTGTCCGGCAAGAAGGCCATCCCGCTGCCCGACGTCCGCCGCCCGCACGACCCGTCGCGCCGGCTCACGGTGCACGGCGCCCGCGAGAACAACCTCCAGGACATCGACGTGTCCTTCCCGCTGGGCGTGTTCACCGCGGTCACCGGTGTGTCCGGCTCCGGCAAGTCCACGCTGGTCAACGACATCCTCTACACGCACCTCGCCCGCGAGCTGAACGGGGCGCGCAGCGTGCCCGGCCGGCACACGCGCGTGGACGGCGACGACCTCGTCGACAAGGTCGTCCACGTCGACCAGTCGCCCATCGGCCGCACCCCGCGCTCCAACCCGGCGACGTACACCGGTGTCTTCGACCACGTCCGCAAGCTGTTCGCCGAGACCACCGAGGCGAAGGTCCGCGGCTACCTGCCGGGCCGCTTCTCCTTCAACGTCAAGGGCGGCCGCTGCGAGAACTGCGCGGGCGACGGCACGATCAAGATCGAGATGAACTTCCTCCCGGACGTGTACGTCCCGTGCGAGGTCTGCCACGGCGCCCGCTACAACCGGGAGACCTTGGAGGTCCACTACAAGGGCAAGTCCATCGCCGACGTCCTGAACATGCCGATCGAAGAGGCCATGCACTTCTTCGAGGCCGTCCCGGCCATCGCCCGCCACCTCAGGACGCTCAACGACGTCGGTCTCGGCTACGTCCGGCTCGGCCAGGCCGCGACCACCCTCTCCGGCGGTGAGGCGCAGCGGGTGAAGCTCGCCAGCGAGCTGCAGAAGCGCTCCACCGGCCGCACGGTCTACGTCCTGGACGAGCCGACCACCGGTCTGCACTTCGAGGACATCAGCAAGCTGCTGAAGGTCCTGTCCGGCCTGGTCGACAAGGGCAACACGGTCATCGTCATCGAGCACAACCTCGACGTGATCAAGACCGCCGACTGGGTCGTCGACATGGGCCCCGAGGGCGGTTCCGGCGGCGGCCTGGTCGTCGCGGAGGGCACCCCGGAGCAGGTCGCCGGCGTTCCGGCCAGCCACACCGGAAAGTTCCTGCGGGAGATCCTCGGCGCGGAGCGGGTCAGCGACGCCGCCCAGGCACCGGCCCCGCGCAGGGCCGCGGCGAAGAAGACGGTCGCCGCCAGGGGCACCGCCAGGAGGACGGCCACCAAGGCGGTCGACGGTACGACGGCCAAGAAGCCGGCCACCAAGGCCGCCGCGAAGAAGACGACGCGGGCGCCCAGGTCCTGACCGGCCCGCACCGGCACGCGCCGTGCCGCACGGAGTCCCCGTGCGGCACGGCGCGTGCGTGCGTCAGACGCCTTCCGGCTCCAGCTCACGGGCGTACGGCGGTTCCGCGCCCGCCCGCGAGCAGGTGACCGCCGCCGCCCGCGCCGCGAAGCGGAGCAGTCCCGTCCAGCCCTCGCCGTCCAGTGCGGCCACCCCCGCGTCACTGAGCGCGTCCCGGACCGCGAGGCCGTGCAGCAGCGCCGCGTTCACCGTGTCACCGGCGCCGATCGTGTCCACCACCTCGACCCGCTCGCCCGGCACGGCGTACTCGCCGCCCCCGCGGGTGAACACGGTCAGCCCGTCCCCGCCCCGGGTGACCACGACCGCCGCCGGGCCGGCCGCCAGCCACTCCCGCGGGGACCCGCCGAGCCACTCGGCGTCCTCGGCGGACAGCTTCAGCAGCGACACCGACGGCAGCCAGCTCCTGAACCGGGCCCGGTAGGCGTCCGGGTCGGGGACGAGCCCGGCCCGGACGTTGGGGTCCAGCGCGGTGAACACGCCCCGCGCGGCGGCGGTGCGCATCAGCTCCTCGTAGGCGCTCGCCCCCGGCTCCAGCACGAGCGAGCAGGTCCCGAAGGACACCGCGCGGGTCCCGGCCGGCAATGCGTCGGGGGCCGTGAACAGCCGGTCCGCGGTCCCCTCCACGTAGAAGGAGTACGCCGCCGAGCCGTCCGCGCCGACCGTGGCGACGGCCAGCGTCGTCGGCTCGTCGCCGCGCTGCACCGACGACACGTCCACACCGGTCTCCCGCAGCCGGTCCAGCAGCGCCTCGCCGAAGGCGTCCCGCGACACCCGCGAGCAGAACGCGGTGGGGGAGCCGAGGCGGCCCAGCGCCACCGCCGTGTTGAAGGGGCCGCCGCCGAGCGCCGGCGTCAGCGCCGCGAGCGCGCCCGTGCCGCGCGGTACCAGGTCGATGAGTGCCTCACCGGCTACGACGATCACGAGGTTCCCTTCTTCGGGGGCCGGGGCTTCCCGGCCCTGTGGGGACGGCCGAGCTCCTCGACGGCGTCCGGGACCGCCGACGGATGCGCGGGAGCACCGGCCGGGTCCCGTCCAGCGCGTGGGAGACGGGCACGACGGAAGACAGACGGAGACACCGGCGCCGCGTGCCACGTCCGCCATGGGGGGGCTCTCCTCGGACACCGGTGCGCATCACGTTCTGGAGCGGGACCGTATCCCATCCGGCGGGCGGGCGTAAACGCTTGCGCGTCGCGTCGGCGCGGGCCGGGGAAGGGCGCGCGGCCCGGTGCCGGCGGGGCGCCTCCCCGGCCTTCGGGGCGCCGCGGGGAGGCACGGCCGCCCCGCGGCCGGGGGCGTGGCCCCGCCCGTGGGCGGTACGGTCCGCCCCGGTATCGTCCCCGGTGTCCAGCCCCGCACCGCCGTCCCACCCGTGGAGATCCTCATGCCCGCCCGACCCGCCGCGAGCCGCCGTACCGTCCTGCGGGGTGCGGCCCTCACCCCCGTCGCCGGACTGGGCCTCACCGCGTGCGGACGGACCGAGGAGGGCCCCGCGCGGCCGACCGGCCCCGTCGAGCTGGGCCCCGAGAACGAGGTCGCCGAGGAGGGCGCGAAGCTGTACCGGGACCACAACGTCGTGGTCAGCCGGAGCGCGGACGGCACCCTCAGGGCGTACGACTCCGTCTGCACCCACGCGGGATGCCCCATCAACAAGCTCGAGGGCACGAAGCTGATCTGCCCCTGCCACGGCAGCGAGTTCGACGCCACCACCGGAAAGGTGCTGCGCGAGCCGGCGGTGGCCCCCCTGAAGGCGCTGACCGTCGAGGTGCGGAACGGCACGATGGTCGCCGAGCCGCAGGCCTGACCGGCCCGGCCGGACCGCGGTCAGGCCCAGTCCCAGGCGATCCCCACGTAACCCGGCCGCACGCGCGGCTCCACCAGGTGCACCGAGCGGTGCCGCCCGCTGACCGTCAGTTCCTGGCGGCCGCCGCGCGGTGCCGTCGCCGAATGCTGGGTGAACCGGTGGCAGCGCACCGGGAGCGCCCCGGAGCCGAAGCACACCTGGAGCGCGTACTGGCCGCCGGGGGAGTCCGTCCCGCGCACGTACTCGTGCGAGACGCCCGCCGTGCCGTCCTCGACGGCGTAGCGGAAGAGGAAGGTGTCACCGGACCGCAGCCGGGTGTCGAAGAGCAGCTCGGCCGCGAGCACCCCGGTGTCGTGGTGCCGGCGGACGCGACCGGTACGGCAGTTCTCCAGGGCGTGCACGGTCATCCGCTCCGGCGCGGCACCGGGGTCGCCGTGGTGGACGGCCACGTAGCGGTCGACACCGTCCCGGCGGGCGCGCACGATGTGGTGCGCCTCGCGCTCCGCCAGTTCGCGGCGCACCCCGATCCGTATCCGCTCGTGGTGCCCCAGGGTGTGCAGCCCGCCGTCGCGCGGGGCGCCGGATTCGGCCAGCAGCCTCTCCCGCACGCCCGAGGCCTCGGCCAGGGAGCGGGGGGACCACCCGCCGGCGTGCCGGTCCGCCGGGTGCCCGTGCGGCGCGGCGAGCAGCCGGATCAGCGACTCCTCCGGCAGCCGCAGGATCTCCTCCAACGCCCGCACGGCGCGCAGCGACTCCGGACGCTGCGGGCGGCGGGCCCCCTGCTGCCAGTAGCTCAGGCTGGTGACGCCGACCTTCACGCCGTGGCGCGACAGATGGTGCTGCACCCGCTGCAGCGGCAGTCCCCGGGCGGCGATCGCCGCCCGCAGGGCGACGTGGAAGGGGCCGCCGCGCAGGACCGAGTCCAGTTCCGCGCCGACGGGGTCCGCGTGCGGTGTGGCGTGCGGCATGCAGGGGCCTTTCCGTGAGGTCCGCGACGGCCGGTCGGGCCGTCGCGCGGGCACCCCGGAGCCGCCCCCGCCGACGCGGCGGAGCCTTCACATCCGTACGCCGTCGTCCAGGGCCCGGAGTTCCCCCGCATTGAAGCGTGTTGAACCGGTCCCGACAACACCTGGCGCCCCATCGCGGCCCGCGGCGCCGACCCGTCCCGGCCCTACGGTGTGCCGTCCCCGCTCCGGTCCGCCGGCCGCGGCCGCAGGCGCTTGGCGCGCACGATGTCGGGATCGCGCGGGTCGAGGGGGTCGACGAGGCCGGACGCCTCCTCCGCGTACCGGCGGGTCCGGGCCGGCCGTCGTGGTTTCTCGATCCGCGTCCGTCGCATCCGACCAGCCCTCCGACTCGTGACCGCCCTGGTGGCCGTCCGCCGATCACCCGGGGGACGGAACCCCCACCTTCCCGCTTCCCGGGGCCGGTAACCCCTCCGGGGCGCACGGACCCCCGGCCCCCCTCCACGGGCCGGTCGCGGTGTCGGTCCCCGCCAGTAGGGTGTGAGACATGGCCGACCCCTCCAGCTACCGCCCCAGACCGGGTGAGATCCCCGACTCGCCGGGGGTCTACCGGTTCCGCGACGAGCACCGCCGGGTGATCTACGTCGGAAAGGCGAAGAGCCTGCGCCAGCGCCTGGCGAACTACTTCCAGGACCTGGCGAACCTGCACCCGCGCACCCGCTCCATGGTCACCACGGCCGCGTCCGTGGAGTGGACGGTGGTGTCCACGGAGGTCGAGGCGCTCCAGCTGGAGTACTCCTGGATCAAGGAGTACGACCCCCGGTTCAACGTCAAGTACCGCGACGACAAGAGCTACCCGTACCTCGCGGTGACGATGAACGAGGAGTTCCCGCGCGTGCAGGTGATGCGCGGCCACAAGAAGAAGGGCGTGAGGTACTTCGGTCCGTACACGCACGCGTGGGCGATCCGCGACACCGTGGACCTGCTGCTGCGCGTCTTCCCGGTGCGCACCTGCTCGGCCGGGGTCTTCAGGAACGCCTCCCGCACCGGCCGGCCCTGTCTGCTCGGCTACATCGGCAAGTGCTCGGCGCCCTGCGTGGACCGCGTCTCCGCCGAGGAGCACCGCGCGCTGGCCGAGGAGTTCGCCGACTTCATGGCCGGCCGCACCGGCACCTACCTGCGCCGTCTGGAGAAGCGGATGGCGCAGGCGGCCGAGGAGATGGAGTACGAGCGGGCCGCGCGCCTGCGCGACGACATCACGGCGCTGAAGAAGGCCATGGAGAAGAGCGCGGTCGTGCTCGCCGACGCGACCGACGCCGATCTGATCGCGGTCGCCGAGGACGAGCTGGAGGCGGCCGTCCAGATCTTCCACGTGCGTGGCGGGCGCGTGCGCGGCCAGCGCGGCTGGGTCACCGACAAGGTCGAGGAGATCACCACCGGCGCCCTCGTCGAGCACGCGCTGCAGCAGCTCTACGGCGAGGAGACCGGTGACGCGGTCCCCCGGGAGGTCCTGGTCCCGGCCCTGCCCGACCCGGTGGAGCCGGTCCAGCAGTGGCTGACCGGGCGGCGCGGTTCCGGGGTCTCCCTGCGGGTGCCGCAGCGCGGGGACAAGAAGGCCCTGATGGAGACCGTGGAGCGCAACGCCCAGCAGGCGCTCGTGCTGCACAAGACCAAGCGCGCCTCCGACCTGACCACGCGCTCGCGCGCGCTGGAGGAGATCACCGACGCCCTGGGGCTGGACAGCGCCCCGCTGAGGATCGAGTGCTACGACATCTCGCACCTGCAGGGTGACGACGTGGTGGCCTCCATGGTCGTCTTCGAGGACGGGCTGGCCCGCAGGAGCGAGTACCGCCGCTTCCAGATCAAGGGCTTCGTGGGGCAGGACGACGTCCGCTCCATGCACGAGGTGATCACCCGCCGCTTCCGGCGCTACCTCGCGGAGAAGGAGCGCACGGGGGAGTGGACCGACGGTGACGCGTCCGGCGCCGAGGCCCCCTCCGGAGGCCTCGCCGAGCCGCCCGCCGACACCCTCACGGAGGACGACGGCCGCCCCAGGCGCTTCGCCTACCCGCCGCAGCTCGTCGTCGTCGACGGCGGCGCGCCGCAGGTCGCGGCGGCCCGGCGGGCACTGGACGAGCTGGGCATCGACGACATCGCGGTGTGCGGCCTGGCCAAACGGCTGGAGGAGGTCTGGCTGCCGGACGAGACCGACCCGGTGGTGCTGCCGCGCACCAGCGAGGGCCTCTACCTGCTGCAGCGCGTCCGCGACGAGGCCCACCGGTTCGCGATCACCTACCAGCGCACCAAGCGCGCCCAGCGCTTCAGGGCCGGCCCGCTGGACGAGGTGCCCGGCCTCGGCGAGACCCGCAAACAGGCGCTGATCAAGCACTTCGGTTCGGTGAAGAGGCTGCGATCGGCGACGATCGACCAGATCTGCGAGGTTCCGGGCATAGGGCGCAAGACGGCCGAGACGGTCGTCGCGGCCCTCGCCCGGACGGCGCCCGCCCCGGCCGTGAACACGGCGACGGGCGAGATCATGGATGACACGGAAGAACCCGGGCAGGCGACGGGTTCCCCCGGGGAGCCCGTTCCCGCGGGCGCCCCGGACGAACGACGGGGGCAGGACGGATGACCGAGTACGAGACGGGACCCGCGCCGGAGCGGGACCGGACCCAGCAGGAGACGGGCGGGAGCGGCGCCGGCCGGGCCGCCCTCCGCCAGGACGACGGAGCACAGGTGAGCACGGGCAAGGAAAAGGCCGGGGTGCCGGAGGCGGCCATCCCCGAGCTGGTGATCATCTCCGGCATGTCCGGGGCCGGCCGTTCGACGGCCGCGAAGTGTCTGGAGGACCTCGGCTGGTTCGTCGTCGACAACCTGCCGCCCGCGCTGATCCCCACCATGGTGGAGCTCGGCGCGCGCTCCCAGGGCAACGTGGCGCGGATCGCGGTCGTCGTGGACGTCCGCGGCCGGCGCTTCTTCGACAACCTCCGCGAGTCCCTCGCCGACCTCGACGCGCGCGGCGTCACCCGGCGGACCGTCTTCCTGGAGTCCTCCGACGAGGCCCTGGTGCGCCGCTTCGAGTCGGTGCGCCGCCCGCACCCCCTGCAGGGCGACGGCCGGATCGTCGACGGCATCGCCGCCGAGCGGGAGCTGCTGCGCGAACTGCGCGGCGACGCCGACCTGGTGATCGACACCTCCAGCCTCAACGTGCACGAGCTGCGGGCCAAGATGGACGCCCAGTTCGCCGGCGAGGAGGAGCCCGAGCTGCGGGCCACCGTCATGTCCTTCGGCTTCAAGTACGGCCTCCCGGTCGACGCCGACCTGGTCGTGGACATGCGGTTCCTGCCCAACCCGCACTGGGTCCCCGAGCTGCGCCCGTACACCGGGCTCAACGAGGAGGTGGCGTCGTACGTCTTCAACCAGCCCGGCGCCAAGGAGTTCCTCGACCGCTACGCGGAGCTGCTGCGGCTGGTCGCCGCGGGCTACCGTCGTGAGGGAAAGCGCTACGTGACCATCGCCGTGGGCTGCACGGGCGGCAAGCACCGGTCGGTCGCCATGTCGGAGAAGCTCGCCGCCCGGCTCGCCGCCGAGGGCGTGGAGACGGTGGTGGTCCACCGGGACATGGGACGGGAATGACACCACGTACACCGCGGCTGAGCCGGCTGCGCAGAGCGGTCCCCGAGGGGCGCGCGAGCCGGCCGGCCGAGACCCGTGGCGCGAGGCCGCGCCGCCGGGGCGCCCAGCCCAAGGTCGTCGCCCTCGGCGGCGGCATGGGCCTGTCCGCATCGCTCGCCGCGCTGCGCCGGATCACCGGCGACCTCACCGCCGTCGTCACCGTGGCCGACGACGGCGGCTCCAGCGGGCGCCTGCGCGACGAACTGGGGGTGCTGCCGCCCGGTGACCTGCGCAAGGCCCTGGCCGCGCTGTGCGGCGACGACGACTGGGGCCAGACCTGGGCCCGCGTCATCCAGCACCGCTTCCAGTCCCGGGGCGACCTGCACGAGCACGCGGTCGGCAATCTGCTGATCGTCGCCCTGTGGGAGCAGCTCGGCGACCACGTCCAGGCGCTGGACCTGGTGGGCCGGCTGCTCGGCGCGCACGGGCGCGTGCTGCCCATGTCCGCCGTACCGCTGGAGCTCCAGGCCCGGGTCCTGGGGCACGACCCCGAGCGGCCCGACGAGATCGGCACCGTCCGGGGCCAGGCCACCGTCGCCCTCACCCCCGGCGAGGTGCAGTCCGTGCACCTCGTGCCGAACGACCCGCCCGCCGTCCCCGAGGCGGTCGCGGCGGTCCTCGACGCCGACTGGGTGGTGCTCGGCCCCGGCTCCTGGTTCTCCTCGGTCATCCCGCACCTGCTCGTGCCGGAACTGCTGGACGCCCTCATCGAGACCAAGGCGCGCCGGGTACTCTCCCTTAACCTCGCCCCGCAGCCAGGAGAAACCGAGGGCTTCTCCCCGCAGCGTCATTTGGAGGTTTTGGGACGACACGCCCCTAAACTCGCCCTGGACGTGGTGCTGGCCGACGAGGCCGCCGTGCCCGACCGTGACTCGCTGACCGAAGCGGCCCAGCGGTTCGGCGCCGCGGTCGAGCTGGCCCCCGTGGCCCGGCCCGACGGAAGCCCCCGGCACGACCCGGAGCTGTTGGCCGCCGCGTACGACCGTATTTTTCGGATGCATGGAAGGATCGGCCCATGGCGATGACGGCAGCGGTGAAGGACGAGATCTCCCGGCTCCCCGTCACCCGGACCTGCTGCAGGAAGGCGGAGGTCTCCGCCATCCTGCGGTTCGCCGGCGGCCTCCACCTGGTGAGCGGGCGGATCGTGATCGAGGCGGAGCTGGACACCGCGATGGCGGCCCGCCGCCTCAAGCGGGACATCCTGGAGATCTTCGGCCACAGCTCCGAACTGATCGTGATGGCCCCGGGCGGACTGCGCCGCGGCTCGCGCTACGTCGTCCGGGTGGTCGCGGGCGGTGACCAGCTGGCCCGGCAGACCGGCCTGGTGGACGGCCGCGGCCGTCCGATCCGGGGCCTGCCGCCGCAGGTGGTCTCCGGGGCCACCTGTGACGCCGAGGCGGCCTGGCGCGGCGCCTTCCTGGCCCACGGCTCCCTCACCGAACCCGGCCGCTCCTCCTCCCTGGAGGTGACCTGCCCCGGCCCCGAGGCCGCGCTCGCCCTGGTCGGCGCCGCCCGCCGGCTGTCGATCGCGGCCAAGGCGCGCGAGGTGCGCGGTGTGGACCGGGTCGTGGTCCGCGACGGCGACGCGATCGGCGCGCTGCTCACCCGGCTCGGCGCGCACGAGTCGGTACTGGCCTGGGAGGAGCGCCGGATGCGCCGCGAGGTGCGCGCCACGGCGAACCGGCTGGCCAACTTCGACGACGCCAACCTGCGCCGCTCCGCCCGCGCGGCCGTCGCGGCCGGCGCCCGTGTCCAGCGCGCCCTGGAGATCCTCGCCGACGACGTCCCCGAGCACCTCGCCGCGGCCGGCCGGCTGCGCATGGAGCACAAGCAGGCCTCGCTGGAGGAACTGGGCGCCCTCGCCGACCCGCCGCTCACCAAGGACGCCGTGGCCGGCCGGATCCGCCGGCTGCTGGCGATGGCCGACAAGCGCGCCGCCGACCTGGGCATCCCCGGCACGGAGGCCAACATCGGCGAGGACCTGGACGACAAGCTCATGGTCTGACGCGCCGTCAGAAGGCCGGTGCCGCAGCCCATTCGGGTGGTCGGCGCCGGCTTCCGCGTGTCACGGCGGCGCCCTTGACTCGATCATGTTGTGTCATGAGCCTGGCATCTGTTCGCCGCTGTGGCGGACCACTCCCAGGGGGGCACATGAGACACAGAGCGAGAACGATCCTCGCTGTCGGCACGCTCCTGATCGGCGGAGCGGGCTTCGCGCCCATCGCCCAGGCACAACCCGCGGGCCCCGCGGCCTCGGACACCGACGAGGTCAAGGTCTTCCGCGCCGACGTCACCAAGGAGCAGGTGTCCCTGCTCCTCGAGGCGGGGCAGGACGGCCACGAACTCGGTGAGCGGGTGCCCGAGCGGGGCACGGCCACCGTGGAGGTCTACCTCACCGGGGGACAGGCCGAGAAGCTCGAGGAACAGGGCGTCGACCTCACCGAGCACACGCTCTCCGACCGGGCGGAGAGCCGCGTCGAGGACGCCGCCGAGGGCGTGTTCCGCCCGTACAGCGGAAAGGGCGGCCTCAAGGAGGAGATCCTGCGCACCGCGCGGGAGAACCCCGGCCTCACCAAGGTCGTCTCCATCGGCAGGACGGTCAGGGGCCAGGACATCCTCGCCCTGAAGCTCACCAAGCAGGCCAGGAAGACGAAGGACGGCACGAAACCGGCCGTCCTCTACATGTCCAACCAGCACGCGCGCGAGTGGATCACTCCGGAGATGACCCGGCGGCTGATGCACCACTACCTGGACGCGTACCGGACGGACAAGCGGGTCAAGAAGATCGTCGACACCACCGAACTGTGGTTCGTCCTCTCCGCCAACCCCGACGGCTACGACCACACCTTCGCCGACGACGCCAACCGCCTCTGGCGCAAGAACCTGCGGGACGTCAACGGCGACGGCGCCATCGGCACCGGCGACGGCGTCGACCTCAACCGCAACTTCCCCTACAAGTGGGGCTACGACGACGAGGGCTCGTCCCCCCACCCCACCAGCCAGACCTACCGCGGCGCGAGTCCGGGCTCCGAGCCCGAGACCAAGGCCGTCGACGCCTTCGAGAAGCGCATCGGCTTCGCCTACGGCATCAACTACCACTCCGCGGCCGAACTCCTCCTCTACGGAGTCGGCTGGCAGGTGGCCACGCCGACCCCCGACGACGTCCTCTACGAGGCCCTGGCCGGCACGCCCGGCAACTCGGCGATCCCCGGCTACCACCCGCAGCTCTCCTCCGAGCTGTACACCACCAACGGCGAGGCCGACGGCCACGCGGCCAACGTCAACGGCATGGCGATGTTCACCCCCGAGATGTCGACCTGTCAGACCGTCTCCGAGGCCGACCCCGACGACGAGTGGAACGCGGGCGACTGCCGCTCGGGCTTCCACTTCCCCGACGACGAGAAGCTGATCCAGCAGGAGTTCGCCAAGAACGTCCCGTTCGCGCTCTCCGTCGCCGAGACCGCCTCCCACCCCGACCGGCCGTCCTCGGCCGTCGGCCTGGAGGCCGCGGACTTCACCCCGTCGGCCTTCGGCACCTCGTACGCGCGCGGCGCCGACCAGGAGGTCTCCGTCGTCGTCCGCAAGGCCGTGCGCGACAAGGAGCTGAAGTACCGCGTCGACGGCGGCCGCACGCACGAGGCGGACCTCAGGCGCTGGAAGGGCGGCGAGCGGTACGGCGGTGAGGACAACCTCCACTTCGACGAGTACCGGGCGAAGGTGAGGCACGGCGAGCCCGGCGACAAGGTCGAGGTCTGGTTCACCGGCGAGGGCCGCCGCGGCGAGAAGGTCTCCAGCGAGCGCTTCACCTACACCGTGGCCGAGCGCCCCCGTGCGGACGTCCTGGTCGTCTCGGAAGAGGGCGCGAAGGCCACGCAGACGCAGAAGTACGTCGACGCGCTGAAGGCCAACGGCCGCCGCGCGGCGGTCTGGGACGTCGCCGAGCGGGGGGCCCCGGACGCGCTCGGCGTGCTGGGCCACTTCGGCACGGTCGTCCACCACACCGGCGCCGCCACCCCGGGCGTCGCCACCCAGCTCCAGCTGCGGGCCTTCCTCAACGAGGGCGGCCGGCTGATCGAGGCGGGCGAGCGGGCCGGCGGCAGCGTCGACCTCGGCGGCGGCGCCCTGTCCGACGACTTCAGCCAGTACTACCTGGGCGCCTACAGCCGCACCTCGACCCCCGGGGCCACGGCGTTCGCCGGCTCCGGCGGCCTGGAGGGCTTCACCGGCCCGCTCGGCGACGCGCCCGGCAACCCGCTGGACGGGGCCGGCACCTACGGCGTCACCTCCGACGAACTGCCCGCCGACACGTATCCGCAGTTCGCGAGCGCCGGCGCCGGACGGTTCCCCGGCACGGTCAACCCGTACGGCCCCTACGCCGGCTCCTCCATGGCCGCCGCCGTGCACACCGACGACGGCTACAAGCGCCTCACCCGCACCATCGACCTCACCGGCACCACCGCGGCCGAGCGGCCCACCCTGCGCGCCCAGCTGCTGTGGGACACCGAGCCGGGCTACGACCACGCCGTCGTCGAGGCGCACACCGCCGGCGCCGACGACTGGACGACCCTGCCCGAGGCCGGCGGCGCGACCGGCACCGCCGTGCCGTCCGAGTGCGCGGCCGGGTTCTACCTGGACGAGCACCCCTGGCTGGAGCACTACCTGACCCTGGGCGACGACGGCTGCGCCGCGACCGGCGCCACCGGCGCCTGGAACAGCCTCACCGGGTCGTCCGGCGGCTGGCGGCAGGTGGAGTTCGACCTGAGCGCCTACGCCGGGAAGACGGTCGAGGTCTCCCTCGCCTACGTCACCGACCCGGGCAGCGGCGGCCACGGCGTCCTCGCCGACGAGGTCTCGCTGGTGACCGGCGGCACCGCGGCCGGCACCGAGGGGTTCGAGAGCTCGCTCGGCGCCTGGACGGTCTCCGGCCCGCCCCCGGGCAGTCCGGCGGTCCTGAAGGACTGGACCCGCACCGGAGAGCTGTTCCGGACCCACGGGGCCGTCACCACCGGTGACACCGTGCTGCTGGGCTTCGGCCTGGAGCACCTCGCCTCCGCGGCCGACCGGGCCGCACTCCTGGGGAAGGCGCTGGCCGCCCTGGACGTGTGACCGAAGGGCCGGCGGGTACCGGCCCGATGGAGTGAAGCAGAAGGGAAAAGAGGCCCTTCGGCCAGGGCGGTCCGTACCCTACTGACGGGTACGGACCGCCCTGCCGGGTATGGGGCGACTCGATGTCACGACCGGGGCCCCGGAGAGGTAGGGTCGACAGTGGTCGGGGACATCCCAAATACAGCTCGCCGGCACATCGGGCCGGCGTACCAACGAGGAGATCGGTTCGTGACGATCCGCGTAGGCATCAACGGCTTTGGCCGCATCGGTCGCAACTACTTCCGCGCGCTGCTGGAGCAGGGCGCGGACATCGAGATCGTGGCTGTCAACGACCTGGGTGACACCGCGACCACCGCCCACCTGCTGAAGTACGACACGATCCTGGGCCGCCTCAAGCAGGAGGTCACCCACACCGCCGACACGATCACCGTCGACGGCAGGACGATCAAGGTGCTCTCCGAGCGCAACCCCGCCGACATCCCGTGGGGCGAGCTGGGCGTCGACATCGTCATCGAGTCGACCGGCATCTTCACCAAGAAGGAAGACGCCGAGAAGCACATCACCGGCGGCGCCAAGAAGGTCATCATCTCCGCCCCGGCGAAGAACGAGGACATCACCCTCGTCATGGGCGTCAACCACGAGCAGTACGACGCGGCCAGCCACCACGTCATCTCCAACGCCTCCTGCACCACCAACTGCGTGGCGCCGATGGCGAAGGTGCTCGACGAGAACTTCGGCATCGTCAAGGGTCTGATGACCACGGTGCACGCGTACACCAACGACCAGCGCATCCTGGACTTCCCGCACAAGGACCTGCGCCGCGCCCGTGCCGCCGCCGAGAACATCATCCCGACCACCACCGGTGCCGCCAAGGCCACCGCCCTGGTGCTCCCGCAGCTCAAGGGCAAGCTGGACGGCATGGCCATGCGCGTCCCGGTCCCGACCGGCTCGGTCACCGACCTGGTCGTCGAGCTCTCCCGCGAGGTCACCAAGGAAGAGGTCAACGCCGCCTTCCAGAAGGCCGCCGAGGGCGAGCTCAAGGGCTACCTCGAGTACACCGAGGACGCGATCGTCTCCTCCGACATCGTCAACGCCCCGGCGTCCTGCACCTTCGACTCCTCCCTGACCATGGTCCAGGACGGCAAGAGCGTGAAGGTCATCGGCTGGTACGACAACGAGTGGGGCTACAGCAACCGCCTCGTCGACCTGACGGTCTTCGTGGGCAACCAGCTCTGATCGCGGAGCGGGCAGCCTGATATGAGTGCAGGGCTCGGCCGGTGCGGCAACGCGCTGTCCGAGCCCTGACGCACGTATCGGAACAGCCGCCCTCTTTCGATCACGAGCGATCACGAGCGAACACAAGCTCTAGCCAGGGAGCCCCCATGAAGACGATCGACGAACTCCTCTCCGAAGGGGTCGCGGGCAAGCGGGTCTTCGTCCGCGCCGACCTCAACGTGCCGCTGGACGGCACCACCATCACCGACGACGGCCGCATCCGCGCCGTGCTGCCCACCGTCGAGGCGCTCGCCGAGGCGGGCGCCCGCGTGGTCGTCGCCTCCCACCTGGGCCGCCCCAAGGGTGCCCCGGACCCGGCCTTCTCGCTCGCCCCGGCCGCCGCGCGCCTCGGTGAACTCCTCGGCTCCGACGTCGCGTTCGCGACCGACACCGTCGGCGAGTCGGCCGGCGCCACCGTCGCCGGCCTGGCCGACGGACAGGTCGCGGTCATCGAGAACCTGCGCTTCAACGCCGGCGAGACCAGCAAGGACGACGCCGAGCGCGGCGAGTTCGCCGACCGGCTCGCCGCCCTCGCCGACGTGTACGTGGGCGACGGCTTCGGCGCGGTGCACCGCAAGCACGCCTCGGTCTTCGACCTCCCGGCGCGGCTGCCGCACTACGCCGGTCACCTCATCGCCACCGAGGTGGGCGTGCTGAAGAAGCTCACCGACGACGTCAAGCGGCCCTACGCCGTCGTCCTGGGCGGCGCCAAGGTGTCCGACAAGCTCGCCGTCATCGACCAGCTGCTCGGCAGGGCCGACCGCCTGCTCATCGGCGGCGGCATGGTCTTCACCTTCCTCAAGGCCAAGGGGCACGAGATCGGCTCGTCCCTGGTCCAGGAGGACCAGCTCCCGGCCGTCCGGGAGTACATCGCGCGCGCCGAGAAGAACGGCGTCGAGCTGGTCCTGCCCGTGGACGTCGTGGTCGCGCCGGAGTTCCCCGACCTGAAGACCAAGGCCCCGGCCGGGGCCAGTACCGTCGCCGCGGACGCCATGCCCGCCGGCCGGATGGGCCTGGACATCGGCCCGGAGTCCCGCACGCTGTACGCCTCGAAGGTCGCCGACGCCGCCACCGTCTTCTGGAACGGTCCCATGGGCGTCTTCGAGCACCCCGACTTCGCCGAGGGCACCAAGGCGGTCGCCCAGGCCCTCCTCGACTCCCGGGCCTTCACGGTGGTCGGCGGTGGCGACTCCGCCGCGGCCGTCCGCATCCTGGGCTTCGACGAGAACGCATTCGGCCACATCTCGACCGGCGGCGGCGCCTCCCTCGAATACCTCGAGGGCAAGACGCTCCCCGGACTCGCCGCACTGGAGGACTGACCTCAATGACCACCCGCACGCCGCTGATGGCGGGCAACTGGAAGATGAACCTCAACCACCTCGAGGCCATCGCCCACGTCCAGAAGCTCGCCTTCGCCCTGGCCGACAAGGACTACGAGGCCGTCGAGGTCGCCGTCCTGCCGCCCTTCACCGACCTGCGTTCCGTACAGACCCTGGTCGACGGCGACAAGCTGAGGATCGTGTACGGCGCCCAGGACATCTCCGCGCACGACGGCGGCGCCTACACCGGCGAGATCTCCGGCCCGATGCTGGCCAAGCTGAAGTGCACCTACGTCGCCGTCGGGCACTCGGAGCGCAGGCAGTACCACGCCGAGACCGACGAGATCGTGAACGCCAAGGTGAAGGCCGCCTACAAGCACGGCATCACCCCCATCCTGTGCGTCGGCGAGGAGCTGGAGGTCCGCGAGGCGGGCAACCACGTCGCCCACACCCTCGCCCAGGTCGAGGGCGGTCTGAAGGACCTCCCGGCCGAGCAGGCCGAGACGGTCGTGATCGCCTACGAGCCGGTGTGGGCCATCGGCACCGGCAAGGTCTGCGGCGCCGAGGACGCGCAGGAGGTCTGCGCGGCCATCCGCGGCAAGCTCGCCGAGCTGTACACGCAGGAGCTGGCCGACAAGGTCCGCATCCAGTACGGCGGCTCCGTCAAGTCCGGCAACGTCGCCGAGATCATGGCGCAGGCCGACATCGACGGCGCCCTGGTCGGCGGTGCCTCGCTGGACGCCGACGAGTTCGTCAAGATCGTTCGTTTCCGCGACCAGTGAGTAGGCCGTAGCGACGATCCGTCGTACTCTTGCGGGGTCCAGCAGTGTGCTGGGCCCCGCGTCGTCCATCCGCATCCGAGGAAGTTGGTCCAGCCGTGGTTCTGGGGTTCTCCATCGCCCTGATCGTCTTCAGCCTGCTGCTGATGCTGCTGGTGCTGATGCACAAGGGGAAGGGCGGCGGCCTCTCCGACATGTTCGGTGGTGGCATGCAGTCCTCCGTCGGCGGCTCCTCGGTCGCCGAGCGCAACCTCGACCGGATCACCGTCGTGGTCGGTCTGCTCTGGTTCGCGTGCATCGTCGTGCTCGGCATCACCATGAAGATGAACAACTGATCCGAGGGCGCGTCACGCACCCATTTCCCAAGCATTCCGCACGTAAGGCCCCATGTTCGGTACGCGCAGCTGAGCGCGGCCTATCATGGGGCCTGCGTCTGGATACGGGATCGCCAACTCCGCACACTGGACGTGCGTTGGGCCTTACGTAGACTGAGGCGCTCGCAGCGAAGCGGAACGCCGACTCGCTTTGCGGCACCATCACGCAGGGAGTTACGACCGTGGCAAGTGGCAACGCGATCCGGGGAAGCCGGGTCGGGGCGGGCCCGATGGGTGAGGCGGAGCGCGGCGAGTCCGCGCCCCGGCTGCGCATCTCCTTCTGGTGCTCCAACGGGCACGAGACACAGCCGAGCTTCGCGAGCGACGCGCAGGTGCCCGACACCTGGGACTGCCCCCGCTGCGGCTTTCCGGCCGGGCAGGACCGCGACAACCCGCCGGACCCGCCGCGCACCGAGCCCTACAAGACGCACCTCGCCTATGTGCGGGAGCGGCGCAGCGACGCGGACGGCGAGGCGATCCTCGCCGAGGCGCTCGCCAAGCTGCGGGGCGAGATCTAGACCGGTCCGCTTCGGTTTCCTTCCGTCTTCTTCTCCCGTCCTGTTCACCGCTGATCAATTAGGTTGGGCACAGCGGGGACACCCAAGGAAGAAGGCTGAAGTCCGAGATGAACGCAGACGGTCGTACCAGGCTCAACCAGATGCCCGAGTGGACCGCCCTGGCCAAGCACCGCGAGGAGCTCGGCGAGGTGCGGCTGCGCGAGCTGTTCGCCGCCGACCCCGGCCGCGGCACCGGGTACACGCTCCGGGTCGGTGACCTGTACGTCGACTACTCCAAGCACCTGGTCACCGACGAGACGCTCGCCCTGCTGCGCGAGCTGGCCGTGGCCACCGACGTGTTCGGGCTGCGGGACGCCATGTTCCGCGGGGAGCGGATCAACACCACCGAGGACCGGGCGGTGCTGCACACCGCGCTGCGGGCCCCGGCCGACGCGGTGGTCGAGGTCGACGGGGAGAACGTCGTCCCGGCCGTGCACGCCGTCCTCGACCGGATGGCCGACTTCACCGGCCGGATCCGCTCCGGCGAGTGGACCGGCCACACCGGCAAGCGCATCCGCACCGTGGTCAACATCGGCATCGGCGGCTCCGACCTCGGCCCG